>CAMVIN010000028.1 GCA_947167565.1 uncultured Clostridia bacterium
CCTGTGAAAAGCAAATGAATATTATCTAACTAATTCTTTTACTTTAGCTGCCTTACCAATGCGACCGCGCAGATAGTTCAGTTTTGCTCTTCTTACTTTACCAAGACGAACTACTTCAATCTTCTCTACAATAGGAGAATGAAGCGGCCATGTCTTCTCTACGCCAATGCCGTTGGAGAATTTACGAACGGTAAATGTCTCTCGGGTGCTTCCACCCTGTCTCTTGAGCACAACGCCTTCGAACACCTGTGTTCTCTCTCGTTGTCCCTCTTTTACCTTGGCATATACCTTAACGGTATCACCAACGTGAAACTCCGGAATCTCAGCTTTCAACTGCTCTTCTTCAATTTTTTTGATAATTTCGTTCATTGTTGTTCCTCCTAATTTGATTTTGATGTTCTTAACACATAGAGCAACGTCTAATAAACGCATAGACCGCAAGTATATTTACCGCTATAGGGTGTCTCCTTACGATAAGTGTCAGAGGACCATCTACTGTCACAACATTCATACTATATCATATGTGTCACTTTTCGTCAACATTTTTCTTGTTTTTGTTTTTCTTTTGCAAAATATTTTTTAAGGTAACGCGCTGCTCGGTCTTAACAAGACCGAAAAATCTCAAAATCCAAATAATAAGTTTGATAATGAGAATGCCCAACACACCATACACAATAATTCGAATCAGCCAGATTGTGACAAAATTTAGAATTACAAGCAGCATGTCTCCTATATTTTCGCCGGCTTCTTTGAAGACTCCAACAATTTTTTGCAGGAAACTGTCCTCACGTTCTATCTCCTCTTCATAGACATAGTACTCATCAACATTAATTTTGATGCTGGAATAACTGACCTGATTGTCAATTGTGTTCATTCTTGATTTATACTGTGCAATTGTCGTATCCAGGTTCATGATTTTATCCTGAAGCTGAAGAGCAATACTGTCATCTTTTGTCTTTTTTAACTGCTCCATATATCGTTCACGCTGTGCCTGATAGACTTCCAAAGTAGCATTGATATCATGGTACTCCTGAGTAACATTTTCGGCATTTGTCGATTTTTCACTTGCCTTACCGAGTTCGCCAATTGAATTCATGACCTTATCAAAGTTTTTGCTTGGTACACGAATGGTCGCTTCGTAGGAATAATTGCTGTCATAACTCTCTTTATAGCCACTTGAAGCATTGCTGTCACGGAAAGAACTTTTTTCAATAAATCCACTATTCTCGCTGATTAATTGATTCAAAGAGTCCATCGTTTTGTCAAATTCTTCTGTGTAGACGCGAATGTTTCCACTGTAAATAATTTTCTCCGGATTTATTGTAGACTCTGTTTTATTGTCCTTTATATCTCCGCTTTCCAAACCGTCTTCCGATGTCACATTATCATTTCCTGTTTCTTTCTCAGAAGAAACGTTCTTAGAAGAATCATGATTCCCCGAGTCGGCAAATCCGCTTCCGGCATTTTGAGTAGAATTGTAAGAAGAATCAACAGATTCTGAATAACCACCATCGTATTCGGATGCCGAACCGGAAAATCCGTTTCCGCCACAACCGGAAAGTGATAAAGTCACGATAAACAGTAAGAAACAAAGCGGCAGTCTTTTTCTTGTCATAATGATTCTCCTTCCAATAATGTCAACTCTTATTATTCAAACACTTCTTTTCCGAATCTGACTGCAATTGAATTGGCGTGCGCAGTCAGCTGTTCTGCTTTTGCAAAGCGGATAATATCCTCGTGAGCTTCTTCAAGTGCTTCTTTTGAGTAAGAAATCACACTGGATTTCTTGATAAAATCATCAACAGAGAGCGGCGAGAAGAATTTTGCGGTACCATTGGTTGGAAGAACATGGTTGGGACCTGCAAAATAATCCCCCAGAGGTTCGCTGCTATATTCTCCGAGAAAAATCGCCCCGGCATTTTTTACTCTTGTCATTGTGTCAAAGGGATTCTTAGTCAGAATCTCCAAGTGCTCGGAAGCAATTTCGTTAACTACATCAATCGCTTCTTTCAAAGAATCCGTAAGCAGAATATATCCGTAATTCTCAATGGATTTTGTGATAATATCCTTTCGGGATAACTTTGCTGTAAATTTCTCCACCTGTTCCGACACTTTTTCTGCCAGTTCCCGGCTCGTTGTCACAAGAATCGCAGATGCAAGTTCATCATGTTCTGCTTGAGACAAAAGATCAGCGGCTACATATCGTGGATTTGCCGTCTCATCAGCAAGAATCATAATCTCACTCGGTCCGGCAATCGAATCAATTCCCACATTCCCATAGACTGTTTTTTTGGCAAGTGCCACAAATATATTACCCGGTCCGGTAATCTTGTCTACTTTCGGAATCGATTCCGTCCCGTAAGCAAATGCGGCGATCGCCTGTGCACCACCAACTTTGCAGATTTTGGTTGCACCGGAAAGATTTGCAGCAACAAGGGTAGATGGATTCACTTTACCGTCTGCTCCCGGTGGCGTTGCCATAATAATCTCTCTTACTCCGGCAACCTTTGCCGGAATAATATTCATAATAACACTGGATGAAAGAGGTGCTTTTCCTCCCGGAACATATACCCCGACATTATCTAAAGGAGTAATGCGCTGTCCAAGAATCACACCGTCTTCTCTGGTGGTAATCCAACTGTTTCTAACCTGTTTTTCATGGAAATCCTTTACATTTTTGATGGATTTTTTCATCACTTCAATTAGTTCATCATCGACAAGCTCATAAGCTTCATCAATTTCTTCCTGAGTCACATATAGAGTATCCGATGACAGTTCCGCTTTGTCAAATTTTTTTGTGTACTCAAAGACAGCTTCGTCACCACGATTTTTTACATTCGATAAAATCTCATTGACTGTTTCCTGATACTGATCATAATTATTGGGACTTCTCTTTAAGAGATTATCTAAAATATTATTTTGGGATTCTTCTGTCAATTCAATAATTCGCATAATTACACTACCTCCTTGTCGTTTCTCAACCAAAAATCATTAATTAGACTGTCAACCACCCTCAACTGTTGCAAATTCACAGTGTATTTTTTAAACTTTTTACAATTTCCATAATTCTCTCTCTTTGCAACTTCATACTGGCTTCATTAACAATAACGCGCGCAGAGAGTGGACAGATTTTTTCTAAAACCTCTAATCCGTTGGCTTTTAATGTTGATCCTGTCTCCACAATATCGACGATCACTTCGGAAAGACCGACAATTGGTGCAAGTTCGACCGAACCGTTCAACTTAATAATCTCAACAGTCTGGTGTTTTTTGTTGTAAAAATAATCTTTTGCAATCATCGGATACTTAGATGCAACACGAATAACTTCGTTCTTGCGAAGAAGTTCTTTGGCACTCGCCGGTCCCGCTACACACATATCGCACCTGCCAAGACCGAGATCCAAAACCTCCAAAACTTTTCTTCCCTCTTCCATAATCGTATCACTGCCGACAACACCGAGGTCTGCTGCTCCATATTCCACATAAGTAGGGACATCCGATGTTTTTGATAAGAAAAATTTAAGTTTCAAATCTTCATTAATAAAAATAAGTTTACGCGTATCCTTGTCTTTCATTTCTTCGCAAGTAATACCGGTTTGCTCTAACAAGGATAACGTTTGTTTGGCAAGTCGTCCCTTTGCAAGGGCAATCGTTAAATATCTCATTCGTCTGCCACCTCCTGCAGGTCAATTTCTGTCACTTCGCCTGTATCGTCAATATAGAGGATAGAAGCTACCTCATTCCCACGACCGTATTCTTTATAAATCTCCAAGGATACCTCTGCATTCTTACGCATAAGACGTACGGATTTGTTCTGTTCACGCAATTCCCGCGCCATTTCAATTGCAATTTTCCGATTTGCCGAACGATATAGAATAACCGTGTCCTTATCTTTAGCGTCAATGACAACTTTTTGGGAATCCAAAGCCGTCATTAATTCATCTAAGACAAAGGCAAGTCCAATTGCCGGAGTTTTTTTGCCAAATTGCTCTACCAAATTGTCATAGCGCCCACCTGTTACGATAGCATCCCCGGTTCCATAGGTATAAGCTTTAAATATAACGCCAGTATAATATTCATATCTCGATAACATGCCCAAATCGAAAGTGACGTAATCCTGCCAGCCATGTGCCTGAAGAATCTGATAAAGTTTTTCCAGACGATCAAGTGCCTCTAAAGCATCCGGATTCAAAGTTTTCTCTTTTGCTGCCGTGATTGTCTCAATGTCTCCAAACAAATCCGGAAGTTGTATAAGAAGTTCTTTGCATGAAGCAGGAAGTTCCTTCTTTTGAAGCATTTCCTCTACAGCAAACATATTCTTATTGGCAAGAAAGCGCTTAAAAAGAATTGTTTCTTCCTCTGTGAGTCCTGCTTCCTGAATCAGTCCGCGAATCAGTCCGGCATGTCCGATATCAACCTTAAATTCCTTCAGCCCGGACTTTAATAAACTCTCAATAGTCAGGGCAATCATCTCACCATCTGCATCGGAAGAATCGTCATTCATAAGTTCGGCACCAACCTGTGTTACTTCGCATAATTTCCCCTGGTATCCTGTTCGATGAATAAATGTGTTACCAATATAACACAAGCGAATCTGCATTTCTTCTTGCTCGTAATACTTTGCCACACAGCGGGCAATAGACGGGGTAATATCCGGACGAAGAACAAGTGTGTTGTTGTACTGGTCAAAAAATTTAAACATCTCCTCAGATTTTACTGTCCCGCGTTCTCTGTTAAAAATATCAAAAAACTCAAAAGTTGGAGTAGCAATATCCTTAAACCCATATAATTTCATAATAGAATGAATTTCATTTTGTATTTTGAGACGCTTTTCAAAATCTTCTCCGTAAATATCCCGAACCCCTTCCGGAGTAAATAAAAGTGATTTGTTATATTCTTGTTTTAACATCATGTCCTCATTTCTGCAAAGACTTATCTTCGCTTTATTGATATACAGCGGATGGCTGTTCTAATTTAGGTGTATAACCGGCTTTTTTCAAATCTTCAATAATAGACTGCTTGTGTTCGTTACCAAAAGCTTCCATGGTAATTGTAAGTTCAACAGCAGCATTTCTGTTGATACTGACAAACTGGTTGTGCTCTAAGCGGATAATATTTCCCTGGGCTTTTGCAATGACATCTGCTACATGAAGTAATTCTCCCGGACGATCAGGCAATTGTACACTGAGTGTAAATACTCTTCCTCTTTGTATGAGACCGTGCTGAACAACCGAAGACATTGTTATGACATCCATATTGCCTCCACTCAAAATACATACGATTTTTTTGCCTTTACAATCAATTTGTCTTAAAGCAGAGACACTGAGGAGACCTGAGTTTTCTACAACCATCTTGTGATTTTCTACTACATCAAGAAAATTCACAATTAAATCATGATCATCAACCGTAATAATATCATCTACATTTTCCTGAATGTATGGGAAAATATGCTCTCCCGGTGTCTTGACTGCAGTGCCATCGGCAATGGTGCTGACATTTGGAAGTGATACAATTTTCCCTTGGCGAAGGGATTCCTGCATACAGTTCGCATTCGCCGGTTCAACACCAATCACTTTGATGTTTGGATTCAATAGTTTTGCCAGCGTAGATACTCCGCAAATTAATCCGCCGCCACCAATAGGTGCTAAAATCATATCGACAGTAGGAAGTTCTTTAATGATTTCCATTGCAATGGAACCTTGACCGGTAGCAACAATCTCATCGTCAAAAGGATGAATAAATGTATACCCTTCTTTTTCTGCCAGTTCAATTGCATGAGCACAGGCATCATCATAAACATCACCGTAAAGAACTACCTCGGCGCCGTAACTTTTGGTGCGATTTACTTTTATTAACGGCGTTGTATTTGGCATAACAATAACAGCCTTTGCCCCAAAGAGTTTGGCGGCATAGGCAACTCCCTGAGCATGATTACCTGCCGATGCAGTAATCAGCCCCTTTGCTCTCTCTTCCTCAGACAGCGTACTGATTTTGTAGTATGCACCGCGCACTTTGTACGCACCGGTGTACTGCATATTTTCAGGTTTTAAATATATTTTTCCACCTGTCTGGGCACTGTAGTATTCACTGTAAATTAAATTTGTGGGAAGTATGACATCTTTAACTACGTCACTGGCTTCCTCAAACTTCTCTAATGTCATCATTTCACTTAAACCTCTCGTTCTACTTACTTTCTATTAATTCTCAAAAAGTGCATTAACAAATTCTTCGGCGTCAAAACGTTGTAAATCATCAATCTTCTCGCCTATTCCAATATATTTAACCGGAATATTAAGTTCTGACTGAATAGCAATAGCGATACCTCCCTTTGCGGTTCCGTCAAGTTTTGTAAGAATAATTCCGGATATATCGGTTACTTCACTGAATTCCTTTGCCTGAGATAATGCATTTTGTCCGGTCGTTCCATCAACAACAATCATAGTTTCTAAAAGTGCTTCCGGATATTCTTTTTCTATAATCGTGTATATTTTATGCAGTTCTGCCATTAGGTTTTTCTTATTATGAAGTCGTCCTGCCGTATCACAAATAAGAATATCAACATCTCTTGCTTTCGCAGCAGCCACAGCATCATATACAATTGCTGCCGGATCAGAGCCCTCCTGCCCCGCAATAATATCCACACCGGCACGGTTTGACCACTCTTTCAACTGATCAATAGCGCCTGCACGAAACGTATCAGCAGCTGCCAGCATGACTTTTTTCCCGCGATCCTTACACTGTCCTGCCAGTTTTCCTACGCTTGTTGTTTTGCCGACACCATTTACCCCAATCAGAAGAACAACTGATTTTTTTTCTAAAAATTGATAGGCATCGTCATGCACCTGCATCTGGCTTTTTATTGTATCTATCAACAATTGTTTGCAGGCACTCGCTTCTTTAATTTTGTTTTCTTTTACTTTTTCTTTCAGCCCATCTATAATTCGCATCGAAGTATTGATCCCAATATCTCCCATGACAAGAAGTTCTTCTAATTCGTCGTAAAAATCATCATCAATTTCTGAAAAACCATTGAACAGAGAATCAACTCCTGAGACAAATGATTGTCTTGTCTTTGTCAGTCCATCTTTCAGCCTTGAAAAAAAACCTTTCTTTTCCTTTGGTTCCATACTAATCCTCCTCGTATTATCAATCATCCAACTGCTCTTCAATCAATTTAACAGACACCAGAGTGGACACACCCTTCTCCTGCATAGTGATTCCATATAGAACATCTGCCGCCTCCATCGTTCCTTTTCGATGTGTAATAACAATAAACTGAGTATTTTTAGTGAGCTTATGTAGATATTTAGCATAACGCTTTACGTTCGAATCGTCAAGTGCAGCTTCAATTTCATCTAATAAACAGAACGGAGATGGTTTCAGGTTTTGAATAGCAAACAGTAGCGCAATAGCCGTCAATGCTTTTTCGCCACCTGATAATTGCATCATATTACCCAGTTTCTTCCCCGGAGGCTGTGCATTAATCGTAATCCCTGCTTCTAAGACATCCTCCTCAGCCACCAGCTCAAGTGTCCCTTTTCCTCCACCAAACAGTTCTTTGAACACTTTGTCAAACTGTTTTTGAATATCTGCAAATTTCTCTGTAAACTGTTTTCTCATCTCTTCATCAAGATCTGCTATAATTTTCTTTAATGCCTCCTCTGATTCAATGAGATCATCATGTTGTGTTTTTAGCAGTTCATAGCGTTCACTAACCGATTTAAAATCTTCAATCGCATTGACATTGACATCGCCAAGTTCACGGATTTTGGTCTTTGTCTCACTGACATTTGCTTTCATACGGGTGTAAGAAACCGTCTGGTCCACTTCAAGTTCCTGGGCATTGTGATACGTCAGTTCATACTCGTTCCACATGTAATTCACTTTATTTTCAAGTTTTTCTTCCAAATTTGTTTTTCTAGTTTCCAGACGAAAACTTTCTTTATTCAATTCATTGATATGTTCCATCAATTTATCCCGTTGTTCAAAGAAATCTTTCTGAGACGCCATATTTTCTTCTTTTTGCTTTGTCTCTTTCTCAATTTCCTTTAACAATCTCTCGATTTCCTGACCAAGCGCTTCGTATTTTTCTGTATATCCGACAATGGCTTCCTGCATTTTTTCTACTGTATCATCAGAATTTTCCTGCTCTTCCATAAGCTTATCATAATTTGCCCTATTCTCTTTAAGACTATTTTCAATTCGCTGTATATTCTCTGTGATATAGCTTGTCTTCTGACGAAATCCCGAAATCTCAAGTCGCATATTATTCAGTTTGTCATTGTATTCTGCCTGCTTATCGTGATCCTTCTCTAATTCATCCGTTAATTTTTGAATTAACTGCTTTGCTTCTTCTTCACGACTTTCATTTTCTTTTAATTCGTTATTGATGCGTTCAAGCGCCTCTTCGAGAATTGCCTTTTGATTTTCAATCTCTTTACCATCTTTGGCGATTGTAACATATTCCCGTTCCTTACGCTCTTTTACCTCAACGGCTTGTTCGTATTTAATTTTTGCTGTATTTTCTTTTAATTCTAATTCTTTTAATTTTTCTCCTTTTTCATTGGCTTCCGTCACATATTTCTTTACCTGTTCATCGGCATCAGTGATTGACTTTTTATTATCTTCAAGTTCTTTTTCAATTGCTTCAATGGATTTTTTCAGTTCATCCATTTCTCTTCGCCTTCCGAGAAGATTACTGTTATTCTTAAAAGAACCACCGGACATGGAGCCGCCCGGATTTATAAGTTCTCCCTCAAGAGTTACGATACGAACAGAATAGTGATATTTTTTGCTAATCTTCATGGCATTATCAATGGTATCCACCAAAAGATATCGTCCTAAAAGATACTCCACTACTTTATCATATTTTTTCTCTCTGTTGACATAAGAGGCTGCATCCCCGAGTGCCCCCTGTTCAGAAAGCATCTCATCCCGAAATGCCTTCTCTTTTTTGGGAGTAACTGTCGTAAGAGGAAGAAAGGTTGCTCTTCCATAATGGTTTTTTTTCAATAACTCAATCATATCGCGAGCCACGTGTTCATCTTCTGTCACGATATTCTGAATATTGCCTCCCAAAGCTGTCTCGACCGCAATTTCGTATTTATCCTCTACTTGGATAATATCAGCAACAACTCCAAGTATTCCTTTGTTGTTTTTTTTCTGTTCCATGACACGCTTAATGCTCTGCCCATATCCGTCATACCGTTCTGCCATGTTTTTTAGCGTGTCTAATTTAGAATTTTCTGTGTGATATCTCTTTTGAATATCTTGCTGTTTACGGCGAAGTTCCTGAATCTCCCCTCTTGTCTGTTCTGCTTTTGCCAACAAATTCTTGCGGGCAACATATTCGTTATTCAACTCTTTTTTCGCTGCAGTCAACACATCTTTTTCTTTTTCCATCTCCTGTGTTGCCGCCGAGAGCTGTGACTTGTTGGATAGAATCTTCTGGTTCAATTCCGCTTTTTGGATATTATTCTGCTCCAGCATAGTCTTTGCTTTCTGCTGTTCCCCGTGAATCTTAGATGACTGATTCATAGATTCCATGATATTGTCGTTCTGCTGATATATCGTTATTTCCTTTTCCTGAATGGATTTATCCAAGGCTTTCAAAGTCTCATCTAAAGACTTCTCTTCCGTTTCCATCTCTTTTAACTGAGAGAGTGTATCGCTCTGTTCAGTCATATATTCTTTCAATTCATCTTCGATTGCAACTCGGGACTCCGCCAATGCTTCCATGCGCTCGTTGTAATATTCTTTCCCCTTTGCAACAGAAGCAATTTTTTCTTTCATAATTCGAACTTCCCCCTCAAAATTTGACATAAGGAGTTTGTCCTGATTTACTTTTTCTTTCTTCTTTTCAATGGAATGGTCAAATTCCGCAATACTTTCTTCAATTGCGTCATACTGGGATTTGGATTTTTCTTTTTCTTCTTTTGCACCATCCAACTCGTTGGAAGTTGTCTCCATGTTTTTTTCGAGTTCCTGAATTTCGCTTTGGAGACTGCTGTAGTCCATAAGAAAAAGACCAATTTCATATTCTTTGAGACTTTCTTTCAACGCAAGATATTCTTTTGCTTTTTTTGATTGAGTCTCCAAAGGACCGACCTGTTTTTCAAGCTCGGTTAAAATATCCTGAACGCGCAGAAGATTCTGGCTTTCTGCCTCAAGATTCTTTTGGGCTGTTGCTTTTCTCTTTTTAAATTTAACAATTCCTGCCGCCTCGTCAAAAAGTTCCCTTCGGTCTTCTGGTTTGCCACTTAGAATCTTGTCAATTTGTCCCTGTCCGATAATTGAATAACCCTCTTTTCCGATACCGGTGTCAAAGAACAATTCTTGAACATCTTTCAAACGACAAGTTACACCATTTAAAAGATATTCACTTTCACCAGAGCGATATACTCTTCTTGCGACCTGAACCTCTTCATATGGTACGTTTAACTTGTGATCATCATTGGCAATCGTAAGAGCAACATAGGCATAACTTTGCGGCTTACGCATTTCTGTTCCTGAAAAGATGACATCCTGCATATTAGAACCACGAAGCTGCTTAGCGCTCTGCTCACCAAGCACCCAACGAACCGCATCGGCAACATTGCTCTTTCCACTGCCGTTCGGACCTACAATACCAGTAATCCCATTGTGAAATTCGAATAATAATTTATTGGCAAAAGATTTAAAGCCATGTACTTCAATACTCTTTAAATACATATGAATCCTCTCATTTTTGTTTTCTCAACATTAAAATTGTCTCATAAGCCGCATTTTGCTGTGCTGCTTTTTTTGTACGTCCCCAACCGGAGGCGTAACGTTTGCCATTAATCTCACAATATACTTCAAACTTTTTATTGTGATCCGGGCCTTCTTCCTTTAATATCGGATACTCAATATGCGTATGTTCATGCGTCTTATTTTGAACCATTTCCTGCAAGATTGTTTTACTGTCATGAAATAATTGCTTTTGTTCTATATCAGATAACACAAATTGATGAACAAACTTCCTTGCCGGTTCCAGACCACCATCCAAATAAATGGCACCGATTACAGCCTCCAGCGCATCAGACAATATGGAATCTCTTTCATTTCCTCCGGTCTGATACTCCCCCTTCCCCAAATAGAGATAATCCCCTATTTGAAGATTTCTTGCTGACACTGCCAGACTGACTTCACAGACAAGACTTGCTCTTAATTTTGTCATTTTACCCTCAACCATATCAGAATTGTTCGTATATATATATTCACTGCTAATCAGTTCAAGAACAGCGTCTCCTAAATACTCAATCCTCTCATTGTTTGCACTGTATTTCCAATGCCGTTCATTGGCATAAGAACTGTGTGTAAGTGCATTTTTTAATAGATTACTGTTTTGAAATGTATAACCAATGGAGTCCTGAAATTCTTTTAAATCTCTATTTACCATAATCGCTGTCCTCTCTTGCGCAGATACCACGCACACTAATTCTGTATCATTTTTGTTAATTTTTCATTTATACTATTTTCCTGAAAAGCAATACATTGCGCAATAGCTGTCTTAATCTCACTACTCTTTGAATTTCCGTGCGCTTTCACAACCAAACCGTTAAGCCCAAGAAGCGGAGCACCACCCTGACTGCTAACATCAAATGTGTTTAAAAGTCCTTTTATTGCCGGTTTAATTAACAAAGCGCCAATTTTCGTGCGCAAACTGGACATAAGCCCTTCCTTAATACAACTCAGAAATGTTTTGGCAACTCCTTCAAAAAATTTCAAAATCACATTGCCCACAAACGCTTCACAAACAATAATATCAGCGCCATTTCCGGTAGTAATCTCTCTCGCCTCCACACTCCCGATAAAATTGATGGATTTACATTCTTTGAGAAGTGGATATGTCTCTTTCACTAATTGATTTCCTTTTTCTTCCTCTGTTCCGATATTAACGATACCGACAGTCGGATTTCTTTTCCCCATCACATTTTCAAAGTAGACAGTTCCCATTTGAGCAAATTGAACTAAGTGCTCTGGCCTTGCATCCACATTAGCCCCACAGTCAATCAAAAGAGAAAAGCCTTTCTTTGACGGAATAAACGGAGCAAGAGCAGGACGTTTAATCCCCTTAATACGCCCGACAACAAGCTGTCCTCCTACAAGAATTGCTCCGGTACTTCCGGCAGAAACAATCGCATCTGCCTTACCTTCGCGAACCATTTTCATTGCGACAACGAGTGAAGAATCCTTTTTTTCACGAATGGCTTTCGTCGGGACATCTCCCATATCAATTACCTCTGTTGCATTTACAATCTCGATTTTTTTTAAATCATAGGTATATTGGGATAATTCTTGTTTGATTTTATCTTCCTGTCCCACCAAAATAACTTTGATATTGCTATGCTCTTCCACAGCAAGTACTGCTCCTTTTACTGTTTCAGCAGGTGCATAATCACCTCCCATAGCATCAAGTGCCACAGTGATTTGTTCGCTCATAATAACCTCCTACTTTTTAAAAAACAAAATTTTATTGGATAAAATGTTAATCTCTTATCATGGAAATACCACCCTTTTTCAGGGTGGTATTCAATATGCTCATTTAAAATTTGCAACTTAAGATGGTTGCTTCTCATAAAAGAATGACTGAACACTCTTAAAATTGTACTGTGCCGCACCAATAATCTGTTCCGTACTTCCTACAAACAAAATACCGTTTGTCGGCAACGAACGGGAAAATTTATGGTAAATATCCCTTTTTGCCTCCTCTGTAAAATAAATCATTACATTGCGACAAACAATTAAATGCACACCGGTAGGATATGGATCCTTTAATAAGTTATGTTGCTTAAAGGTAATACATGATTTTAATTGATCCGATACCTTTACTACACCATCACCTTCATCTTTAATGTATTTGTCGCGATATTTTTTCGGAAGTCCCTCGACACTTTTAACAGGATAATACCCTTTTTTCGCTTTGCCAAGAACTTCGTTATCCAAATCAGTTGCAATAATCTGAATTTTGCTCAAAGGAACAAAATCACTCATGACCATAGCTAACGAATATGGCTCATCACCTGTAGAACAAGCCGCACTCCATATCTTAATTCTATCTCCAAACCGTCTCATCAAATCGGGAATCACATTGGACTCTAACACCTTCCACTGTGCCGGATTGCGATAAAACTCAGAGACATTGATTGTAAGATAGGCAATAAACTTATCATACACTTCAGAATCACGTCTTAACAATTGTACAAATTCTGAATATGTCTTGATATCGTGCTTGGAAACAAAGTTATCAATTCGGCGTTTCATCTGGTTCTCTTTATATGAACTCAAATCAATATCCGCCATTCGCAAATATTCTTTCTTAAACTGCTCATAATCACCCAACATATTACTCTTCCCCGACATTCTCCTCTACATCGTTGGTATCTTCCGTATTGTTATCTACGTCATCATCATAATCATCTGATTTTTTCTCATCCATCTGAAGAGCTTTGATGCTAAGACTGATTTTCTTGCTTTCTTCATTGAAATCAACAATCTTTGCAGAAATTTCCTGTCCAACTTCAAGAACATCACTTGGCTTCTCAACGTGTTCAATCGCAATCTGCGAAACATGGAGCAGTGCATCGATTCCTTCTTCCAACTCAACAAATGCGCCAAAATCAGTCATTCTAGCCACTTTGCCAGTGATGACATCACCAGTATGATATTTTTCTGCCGCATTCTTCCACGGATTGTTTTCATCCAGTTTGAGAGTAAGAGCAATCTTGGTATCACTGATATCTTTAATCTTCACGTTAACTTTGTCGCCAACTTTGAACAACTTCTTAGGATCCTCAACGCGTCCCCATGACATTTCGGAGATATGAAGAAGTCCATCTGCACCACCCAAGTCAATGAAAGCCCCGAAATCAGTAAGATTTTTCACAGTACCTTCAATCATCATCCCAACTTCGATACGTGCCATCAACTCTTCCTGCATTTTCTTTTTCTTCTCGACAATCAACTGCTTACGATCGCCAATAATTCTTCTCTTATGAGGGTTAACCTCTGTGAGAACAAATTCAATCTCCTGATCCTGATATTTACTTAAATCTCTCTCATAAATATCAGAAACAAGACTTGCCGGAACAAATACACGACCTTCACCGTACGCCACGCTCAAACCGCCTTTAAGTACAGCAACCACTTTTCCGGTAAGGACTTCATTTTTCTCAAATGCTTCTTCAAAGACTTTATTCATGCGATCCTGCTGAAGTCTCTTATATGTAAGAAGCACCTGTCCTTCGCCGTCATTGACCTTCAAGACTTTGACTGTCATCTTATCATCTTTCTTGACTACACTTGTCAAGTCGACATCAGCGTTGTTACTATATTCGTTCTTCGTTAATATACCATCAGCTTTATATCCAATATTTAAGATAATCTCATCGTCTTTAACGTCGATAACTGTCCCTTCTACAATCTCACCATTGTGGATTGTTAATGAATAATCCTCTAACATTTCTTCAAAATTTACATCTGACATGCCCTCAGAACCTCCTGTATTATGTTATTTGGGGTAGACGCCCCTGCAGTAATGCCAAGGCTTGCAAATGAATCAAGCGAAATGGAACTCAGTTCATCTGCTGTCTGTATAAAAAAAGTGTTTTCACACTGATTTTTACAAATCTCGTATAACTTTCGTGAATTGGAACTATGTCTGCCACCAATAACAATCATCGCATCCGAGCGTGTCGCAAGGTGCTCCGCTTCACTCTGTCTAGTCGATGTGGCGTTACATATAGTGTTCACATCATATATATAATAACCTTTTTTTGCAATAATTTCAACTAAATCTTTAAATTTTTTGTAATTAAATGTCGTTTGAGCCACAATACATATTTTTTCAAAGCCTTTTGGAAGCAAAAAAGTTTCCGCCTGCTCTCGATTTTCAATCACCTGTCCCGGTCCTCTGGTCCATCCGAGAATCCCCTGTACTTCAGGGTGGGACTCTGTTCCAATAATAAGAATATAATAACCTTTCTCACTATATTCAGCTACCGTATTGTGTATTTTTTTTACAAACGGACAGGTAGCATCTTCATAAGAAATCCCAGCCGCTTTAAGTTCTTCAATTACACTCTCAGCCACACCGTGGGAACGGATTACAACAACGGAATCTTTCGAGTTTCCGATTTCAGCGACAGAATGAATCACACGAACACCTTTTTCTTCCAAATCCGCAACAACCTGTTCATTATGTATAATCGGACCAAGTGTATACACCTTTTTTTCATCCATTTCATCAGATAACTGATATACCGTATCGACAGCTCGCTTTACCCCAAAGCAAAATCCTGCACTTTTTGCAAGTGTTACTTTCATTTTTTTGCAATCTCCCTGATTTTTTTGACAACTTCTGAAATCGTCATATCTGAGGTGTCAACGAGCACAGCATCGTCCGCTTTCTTGAGCGGAGAAATTTTGCGATTCATATCCTGTTCATCACGAGCCTCAATGTCTTTCTCTATATCAGATAACACACAATGCTCACCTTTTCCTTCCAATTCTTTATATCGGCGTTTTGCGCGAACTTCTACACTGGCAGTAAGATAAATTTTTACTTCGGCATCAGGAAGAACCACTGTGCCAATATCTCTTCCATCCATGATGACATCCCCATCATTCGCAATTTCTCTTTGTAAATCCAGAAGTTTTGTTCGAACCGCTTGATTTTTAGCAACAGTAGACGCATTCTTTCCTACTTCTTCACGACGAATAACGCCAGAAACATCCTCTCCGTTCAAAAAAATTTTCTGTTCACCATCCTCATAGCCAAGGCGAATTTGAATTTCATCAATTCTCTCTTTAACCGCCTGCTCATTCCCCGGATCAATATTTTGGTTTAAAAAAAACAAAGCAATCGCTCTAAACATCGCTCCCGTATCAACATAAACAAAATTTAACTCTTTTGCCAGCATTTTGGCAATCGAACTTTTGCCGGCTCCTGCCGGTCCATCAATTGCAATTTTCATAACTTATAATCTCCTTTATCATCTATTTATGAGCGAACTCATTTTCAGCTGCCGAAACACCTGCAAGGTATCCGGTTGACCATGCAATCTGAAGATTGTAACCACCTGTGAGCGCATCAACATCTATCATTTCACCTGCCAAAAACAAGCCTTTTGTCACTCGTGATTCCATTGTTGACGGATTTATTTCTTTGACATCAATCCCGCCACGGGTTATAATCGCTTCTTCCATATTATGAAGTCTTGTTATTGTAAAAACAAGATCTTTTATTTTTTTACAAATATCTTTTCTCATATCCCGGGAAATGCTATTCGCCTTTTGCGTCAATGAAATGCCACATTGTTCAAGTACTGAAACAACCAGCCTGTCCGGCAAGAGAGCTCCTAACACTTTTTTTATATCAGCATTCTGTCTCTGTTGAAAACACTCCAGCAAATCCCGATCCAGTTCTTCTTCCGTTAACCATGGTTTAAAATCAACGTGAAGAGAAAGCGAACCATATTTCTGAATACAATCCCCCACCAAACTGCTAGCTGTTAATATAATCGGACCGCTGACGCCAAAATGTGTAAAAAGTATTTCTCCGCTCTCTTCAAAAAGTTTCTTTCCACCGCTTTTTTCTGTTGTTATTGTCATTTTACATATATGACAAGACAGCCCCTGCAGTCGTTTCGTGTTTTCTTTTGTAACCATACCAATAAGTCCCGGTCTTAACGTGACAATATTGTGCGCCTTCGCCAATCTCATGCCTGATATATCAGAGCCTGTGCGCGGATATGACACACCACCTGTCGCAAGAATCACCTTTGAACTCTTTATCTTTGTCTGATTAGCAAGCCTGACCCCTGTTACAGCCTTTGTACTCTCTTCAACTAAGATTTCTTTTACCGCTGTATGCAATAATATCTCTATACCCAATCGTCTGCACTCTTTTTCTAATGCCCGAATAACATCAGAGGATTTATCCGATACAGGGAAAACTCTATTCCCGCGTTCAACCTTTGTCTTAACACCCAGTTCCTCAAAAAAATCTATAACATTATCATTAGAAAAGGAATAAATAGCACTGTACAAAAATTTAGGATTACTCACTATCGAAGTGAACAAATCCGGCAAGTCGCAGGCGTTCGTCAAATTACATCTGCCTTTTCCTGTTATGAAAAGCTTTTTCCCAAGTTTTTCATTTTTTTCTATCAACACCACTCTTGCACCGCACCGCGCAGCCTGAATGGCAGCCATCATGCCGGCAGCTCCGCCGCCGACAACTATCACTTTGTCCATTACTTCCTCCCAGACAGCAATTGTACGTGAACCGGTCAAAATCAGTCAGAGGCATACATCTCATTTCTTTCAAAAGAAAGATTCTCACTTTTGTATGCATCACCATCGCATCGAAAAATCACACCCGTGCAATCATTGACATTATCAAGAATACTATTGGCAAACGCATCCAAAATCAACTGTTCCATTTGTGCACTGCACTCCTTTATTGGCTGTTTTTCGTCCGCAAATGAAACGATTGCATTTTTTCCGTCTTTCTGACATCCCGTTACAAGCACATCCTGCTCATCCATATTTTCTACAACAAGAGAACAAATATATTCCAGCGAATTTTTATTTGAAATCTTTCTGACAGATACCGGAATCAGACTCATTGTATCTGAATTAATTGAATAAATTGTTATTGTTTCCATCGGACTTCTCGTCGCAACAGCTGCCGATGTCGCGACCGGAGCAGACTTATTTGTCACCTTCTGACATCCTAATAAAGCAAGGCATAAGGATATGCAAATTGCTAATACGATAAAATGGCGATTCACCATATCACTCCTATTCTAATATTCATTTTGCCAAATTATCATATAATTATTTTTTGTCAGTTTCTTGACAATCCCCGCTCTGCCTTAAATAATCAGTTCACATCCTTCATTACATCTCTGTTTTTGTAAATATAATCCACCAGCGAAACAACTGTCAAAATAAGTGCCGTATAAATAAACACGGCATCAATCCAGCGAAATACCGGATGAGTAAAATGAAAAATCAAAAGGATTGCCATAATCATTTGCACAACAGTTTTGATTTTTCCCCAATAACTAGCGGCAATTGTTACGCCTTTTTCGGCCGCAACCAGCCGAAAACCACTAATAATAAATTCTCTTGATATTATAATTATAACAACCCACGCCGGCATTTCCGCAGAACTGTCCACTAAAAAACAAACAAGAGCAGAACAAACCAGAAGCTTGTCCGCTAAAGGATCCATAAATTTCCCAAAAGTTGTGACTTGCTGATATTTTCTTGCCAGATAACCATCAAAAAAATCCGTGACACAAGCGGCAACAAAAAGCCCGCCTGCAATGTAGTCGGAGTATGGGAACGTTTCCCACAGCATAAATACGACAAAAAGCGGAATCATAGCCACGCGAAGAATTGTTAATTTGTTTGGCAAATTCATTCTGCATCCTCCTTTATTTCTCCGACCAGATCATAGCCATTCGCATCGGTAACAAGTACATTCACAAATGTACCGGATACTATTTCGTATGGCGCAGAAAAGAATACGCAGCCATCAATCTCGGGGGTATCCCGATATGTTCGTCCGGTATATACTCCTTCGTCCGGCAGGAACCCATCTACAATCACACGAAAAGAACGCCCAATCATCTCTTCATTCTGTCGAAAAATCACATTTTGTTCTGTCTCCATAATCTCATCTGCCCAAAGACATTTTAGGGCATTGTCTGTCAAATCTTCGTATTCCGCAGCCGGCGTTCCCTCTTCCGGCGAATAAGGAAACACACCAAGCCGATCAAATTTTGTATCGGCAACAAAATCCACACACTCTCTATGCTGCTCTTCTGTCTCTCCGGGAAAGCCGCTAATCAAGGTGGTCCGAAGCGCAATATCCGGTATCATTTCCCGGATTTGAGCTATTTTTTTAACCAGATCTCTTTTGGTTGTCTTTCGTCCCATACGGGCAAGCACTTCATCATTACAATGCTGTATTGGCAAGTCAAGATAATGACATATCTTTGGCTCCTGTCTCATGACATCAAGCAGCTCTTCTGTAATCTCTTCCGGATAACAATAGAGAAGCCGAATCCATTCAATTCCCTCAACCCGGCAAAGTTGTCGAAGCAGCTCAGGAAGTTTTTTTTCTCCATATATGTCCAACCCATAAACCGTCGTTTCCTGTGCTACAACAATCAATTCTTTCGTACCTGAATCTGCCAGGATTTTGGCTTCTTGCAAAATCTCATCCATGGGCACACTGCGATAATTGCCTCGAAGATATGGTATAATGCAATATGTACACCTCTTACTGCATCCCTCAGCGATTTTAATATAAGATGTGTAAGAAGAAACTGCAGGAAGTCTGGCTGTCAAATTCCGAGGCAGATAATCAAGATTCTGAAGCCGGCATTCCTTCCTTCCATCCAAAACATTAACAACCACATCATAAATCTGATCATATGCTGCTGTCCCCACAACAGCATCAACTTCCGGTATTTCTTTTTGAATCTCACTAGCATACCGTTGTGCAAGGCAACCTGAAACAATCAAAGCCTGACATTTATCGGTTTTATATTCTGCTAATTCAAGTATTGTCTCGATGCTTTCTTCCTTAGCATCCTGAATAAACCCACAAGTATTGACAATAATGATATCGGCACTCTCCGGCTTATCTGTAATCTCAATTTTTTTTGCCGCAAGAAGGGCTAACATTTTTTCGCTGTCTACCAGATTTTTATCACAACCCAGTGATACAAAATAGAGTTTCATTCTTCCTGAATTCCTTTCGCCTCTACGCAGTTGTTCATAAGCATGGCAATCGTCATTGGACCGACGCCGCCAGGCACAGGAGTGATTGCCGATGCAACCGGCTCTACGTCATCAAAATCCACATCTCCACAAAGTTTGTTATTCTCGTTGCGGTGAATTCCTACATCAATCACAACGGCTCCTTCTTTGACATATTCCTTTGTGATGAATTTCGGTTTGCCCAATGCCACAATCAAAATGTCAGCGCGCTTTGTTATTTCTTTTAAATTCGCTGTGTGACTGTGACAGATCGTAACAGTCGCATTCTCGCGAAGCATAAGCATCCCCATCGGCTTCCCTACGATATTGCTTCTTCCGACAATCACACACTCTTTGCCTTCAATCTCAATATTACTTCTCTTAAGTAATTGAATAACGCCTGCCGGTGTACAAGATACAAATCCCGGTTGTCCAATACTCAAAGCACCAACACTTTGCGGATGGAATCCATCCACATCCTTTTTAGGCGAAATTGTCTGAATCACTTTATCTTCATTAATGTGTTTCGGAAGCGGAAGCTGCACAAGAATACCGTTTACCGAATTATCCTCGTTGAGTTCGTGAATTTTTTTCAAGAGTTCTTCTTCCGTTGTCTCTTCCGGCAATTCAATTGCCAGCGATTTAATACCAATATAAGCGCAGGCTTTTTTCTTATTCCCGACATAAACGGTAGACGCCGGATCATCCCCTACTTGAATCACAGCGAGTGTGATATCCAGTTTTTCGGTTTCCACTCTCCTTCTGCACTCATCCTTAACAAGTGTTGATATCTGTTTTCCATCAATAATTGCAGCCATAATATCCTCCATTCCGGACTGACGACTCTGTCAGTTCCGTTATTCAATTTCAATAATTTTATCACGAATCGTCTGCATATAACGATCCGTTTGACTAATCATATCAGCGCACGCCCGAAGCTCATAAACGATGTTCTCGGCATCTTTGACATTTTTCTTGTACTTCATCTGATGCTCCAAACTTGCCCAAAAGTCCATGGCAATCGTCCTGATTTGCACTTCCACGCGCACCAGTTCCTTGTGATCCGAAAAGAAAACCGGCACTTCAACAATAAGATGAAGACTGCGATAGCCATTTTTTTTGGGACGGCGGATATAATCTTTGATTTTTAAAACCGTAATGTCATCCTGAGCAGTCAGCATGTCTGCCAGGTGATAAATATCGTCAATAAAAGAACAAATAACACGAACTCCCGCAACATCGTTCAAACTGGAACGAACGGCACCTACCGTAAGAGGCAGTTCTTTCTTTCTGAGTTTGTTGGCAATACTGTCCGGCTGTTTGATTCTTGTCTCGATAAATTCAATTGGATTGCGCTTGTTCAAAATTGTAAGTTCATCATTAAGAACTTCTAATTTTGTCTTAATTTCCTTAATTGCGCAATTATAACTCATCATCATTTTCTGAAACTCTTCTGTCTCCTCCCGAAAAACATTACCAATATCTTTCGGAAGAGTTGTCTGTCTCAGAAAAGAAGTATGTAACTCATTGTCCAACATTCATCAAAACGAAACTGAATGTTTCCTTTTTTTGCAAGTTTTCTTGCTGAA
>CAMVIN010000029.1 GCA_947167565.1 uncultured Clostridia bacterium
TGTTTTTCTGCTCATTGATATTCGGCATGACCCGACTAAATTGGATGTGGAGATGTATCGTCTGCTCTACGATAAGGGATTTAATCCACTGATTATTGCAACTAAATCCGATAAGATAAAAAAGGGTGCAGTGGCAAAGAGTGTGAATAATATCCGAAAAATATTAGGGGCAGCACAAGAGACTCCTGTGATTCCCTTTTCTGCGGTGAGCAAGGATGGCAAAGATGAAATTTGGGAGTATATTGACTCGTTTGTGGAAAATATAGAGATGTAAGGATGTGTTACCAATGACAAAAAAGCAGAGAGCAGAGCAGATTATTGATTTGCTTGAAAAAGAATATCCGCTGGCAGACTGCACATTGGATTATGATGAGGCGTGGAAACTGCTTGTGAGTGTACGACTTGCTGCCCAGTGCACAGACGCCAGAGTTAATATCGTGGTTAAGGATTTATATGAGAAATATCCTACGCCACAGGCACTTGCTGAGGCGACGCCGGAGGAGATTGAGGAGATTGTCAAACCCTGCGGTCTTGGCCGGAGCAAGGCAAGGGACATACATAAATGCATGAATGTTCTGGTGAGTGATTACGGCGGTCATGTGCCGGACGATTTTGATAGGCTATTGGCATTGCCCGGAGTGGGACGCAAAAGTGCTAATCTCATTATGGGGGATGTGTTCGGTAAGCCGGCCATTGTCACAGACACCCACTGCATCCGCCTTGTCAACCGGATGGGGCTTGTGGATGGGATCAAGGAACCCAAAAAAGTTGAGATGGCTCTCTGGAAAATTATTCCCGGGGAGAAGGGAAATGATTTTTGTCATCGTCTCGTATATCACGGGCGGGAAGTCTGTACGGCACGAAAGGCGTACTGTGAAAAGTGCTGCCTGATAGATGTGTGCAAGAAGAAACTGTGAGACTATTTTTCGCTGTGCGCCATCAGCATCTTTTCATACAATAGTCCCACCGCAAACCAGAGTGGGGCGAAATCAAGGCGTATCAAGCCTTTATAATTTATTCTGGAATCACTGTAATCCCAAGGGCAGCAGTCTCTTTTTTTCAAAAAACTTCCTGTTCCGAATTCTGTCAGAAAAATGCAGGCGGTATAGACCGAACCGCGCAGCATTACGTTTTTTCCTTTCAAAACATGGCAGAGTGGTGACATCATGGATGCCATGCCGTAAATCGGGAACATCCATATAGATGTGGCACATTCCATTTTCTTACTCTTTCCTACACAGGCAGATCCGAGACCGGTCCAGAGGCATTCCAGTCCCCAGCCGACCAGGCCGCACTTCATAAAATCCTCTGCCTGTTTTTTGAATTTTCGTCTCATAGGCTATAACCCTCTCTTTTTGGTCTCAAATATGCGAATAGTCTAACGCTCTCATTAGTATGCCTTATTTTGAAAAAAATATGTACTTCATTTTTTGATTTGCGCTATAGCAACAAATCTGTTATAATATTGATACAAGTGGGTACAATTCAAGAATACTAAAAAAATGTATATGGAGGTTGTTATGGCTACAATTCGACCATTTTGTTGTGTGCGCCCGAATGCCGAGGTGGCAGACCGCGTGGCGGCACTCCCTTATGATGTATATAACAGAGCAGAAGCGAAAGCAGAGGTAGAGAGAGAGCCGTTGTCATTTCTCAAAATTGACCGTGCCGAGACGAGTTTTGACGATTCGGTGGATACCTATGCTCCGGAGGTCTATCAAAAAGCAAAGGAACTGTTAGAAAAAGATATTGCAGATGGTATTTATGAGAAGGATGAGGACAACGCTTACTATATCTATGAGCTTACTATGAACGGGCGTTGTCAGACCGGACTGGTGGCATGTGCTTCTGTGGATGATTATATCAAAAATGTGATTAAGAAGCACGAGAACACGAGAGAAGATAAAGAGATTGACCGCATTATGCATGTAGATACATGCAGTGCGCAGACAGGACCGATTTTTCTGGCATATCGCTCCGAACAGGTGATTAATGAAATTGTGGACAAGACCAAGGAAAATGAGGCATTATATGATTTTAAATCTGTTGACGGTGTGACACACAGAGTGTGGAAAATCAGTGATTCTACGGATGTAGAAACAATTCAAAAAGCTTTCAAGAGTATCAATCAGATTTATATTGCGGATGGACATCACAGGGCTGCTTCAGCGGTTAAAGTTGGTTTGAAGAGACGCGGTGAGAATCCGAATCATGATGGGACAGAAGAGTACAATTATTTCCTTTCTGTTCTCTTTCCGCATGACCAGTTGATGATTATGGATTACAACCGTACTGTCAGGGATTTGAACGGACTTACGGAGGAGGAATTCAAGCAGAAGGTACAGGAGAATTTCACTTTAGAACAGAGTCCGCACTCTGTCCGACCGGAAAAGAAGGGTACTTTTGGTATGTATTTGGAAGGAAAATGGTATCTTTTGACGGCAAAGCCGGAACTATTCGAGGGGAAGGATGCAGTAGAGAGTCTCGATGTGTCAATTTTACAGGATTATCTTTTGGGACCGGTTCTTGGAATCGGGGATCCGAGAACGGATTCACGCATTGACTTTGTTGGTGGAATACGCGGTCTGGGTGAATTGGAGAAGCGTGCTGAGACAGATATGAAGGTTTCTTTTTCGATGTATCCGACATCCATTGATGAATTATTTGCTGTGGCAGACCAGAATCTTTTGATGCCGCCCAAATCAACATGGTTTGAACCGAAACTTCGAAGCGGATTATTTATTCATGAGATATAGATTTTACAGAGAGTATGGAGGGGTAGCATGGCATTAAAACTAGATGACTTTATGCAATGGCCGGAGATTGAGGCACTGGAGTACGCTGAGTGTGAAGATTTGAATGCAGTGCTGGGACCGCGTATGGCAAACCGCACTCACGTGCTGGTAACCACGTATCAGAGAGGTGCTGATTCGGTCAAGGTAAAAATCACAGAGACCGGTAAACAATACACGATGGAGAAGATGGATGAAGCGGGATATTTTGCGGTCCTGATTCCGGAGAAAAAAATTCCATCCTATCATTTTCTTGTGAAAAGGGGAAAAGAAACAGAAGAACAGATTGATCCATATGCGTTGGAGCCACAATTTGACGCGATGGATACGAATCGGTTTAATAATGGGATTCACGATACCGTTTATGAAAAACTTGGAGCACATGTGATGACGCTGGATGGTGTCAAGGGTACATATTTTGCTGTGTGGGCACCAAATGCGAAGATGGTCAGTGTCGTTGGTGACTTTAATCAGTGGAATGATGGAGCAAATCCTATGCGTCTTGTGGAAGACGCCGGTGTTTATGAGTTATTTGTACCGGGGGTGGAAAAAGGTGATATTTACAAATATTCCGTTCTTGGGAGTACAGGACAGCGCGTGCTAAAGGCAGATCCATATGCCTCTTATGCGGAGAAGCGGCCTGCGACAGCAAGTGTTGTCTGGGAGGATGATTATAAGTGGCAGGATAAGAGCTGGCTGACTGCCCGCAAAAAATGGAAGGCGAAGAGCGAACCAATGCTGATTTATGAGGTGTCTCTTGCCGGCTTTCGCAAACCGAAGAAAAAAGGTGTTGAGGAAAAGGAGAGTTTTTACAATTACCGCGAACTCGCACCGATGATTGCAGACTACTGTGAGGAGATGGGATATACCCATGTGGAACTCATGCCAATCATGGAGCATCCGTTTGACGGTTCGTGGGGATATCAGGTTCTTGGATATTATGCCCCGACATCCCGTTATGGGACTCCGGAGGACTTTAAAGTATTTGTGGACACGCTTCACGGTCATGGGATTGGAGTTATTCTTGACTGGGTACCGGCGCATTTTCCGAGAGATGAGCACGGCATGGCTCGATTTGATGGAACCTGTCTCTATGAACATCTGGATCCGAGACAGGGAGAGCACCCGCACTGGGGAACTCTGATTTACAATTATGGGAGACCTCAGGTGGCTAATTTTTTGACAGCCAATGCGCTTTACTGGCTGGAAGAGTTCCACGTTGATGGACTTCGCATGGACGCAGTCGCTTCTATGTTATATCTTGATTACGGGAAACAGGATGGTCAGTGGGTAGCTAATATTTATGGTGGAAATGAAAACCTTGAGGCAATTGCTTTTCTGCAGAAATTAAATCAAAAGATTCATGCGAGAAAAGATGGAGCAATCTCTATTGCAGAGGAGTCAACGGCATGGCCCAATGTTACAGGACCGGTTGAGAAAGATGGTTTAGATTTCGACTTTAAGTGGAACATGGGGTGGATGAACGATTATCTTGAATACATTCGTACCGATCCATTGTTCCGAAAAGGACGCCATGGAATGCTTACTTTTAGTATGGTTTACCAGTACTCAGAAGAATTTATTCTGGTGCTGAGTCATGATGAAGTCGTACATATGAAAGGCTCAATGTACACGAAGATGCCGGGCAATGCGCGTGATAAATTCGATACTCTACGGCTGTCGTATGGCTATATGGCAGCTCATCCGGGAAAGAAACTGCTTTTTATGGGGCAGGAATTTGGACAGGAGAGAGAGTGGAGTGAAGAGCGAGAACTTGACTGGTTTTTGCTGGATTCCGGCGACAAAGATACCATGACCTATCACGAGAGACTTCGCCAGTATGTCAGTGTATTGAATTCTTTCTACGTCACACATCCGGCACTCTATGTTGATGACTCCAAACCGTCTGGATTTGAGTGGATTAGTACGCTGGATGCGGATAACAGCGTGATTGCATTTGTGAGAAAATGTAAAGAAGAGACGCTTTTGGTTCTCTGCAACTTTACTCCGGTCGCACACGAGAAATTCCGTGTAGGAGTTCCGTTTGCCGGGAAGTTTAAGGAGATTTTCAACAGCGATGCAGAGGAATTTGGCGGAACCGGATTTGTTAATCCACGTATGAAGCCGTCCAAGAATATTAAATGGGATGGGCGGAACAACTCGCTGGAGATTCGTCTGGCACCGCTGTCAATTCAGATATTTAATTGTACGAAAGCAGTATCGCAGCCAAAAACATCGGCAAAGAAGACGGCGATGAAGGAGAAGACGAATGGCAGTAGAAGTAAAAAATAATTGTATTTTTCATTTACAGACTAAAAATACAAGTTATATTATGGCTGTGCAATATCAAAAGTATTTGACTCATGTATACTGGGGAAAAAAAATTCGTTTACCGAAAGTCGAAAATGCCAGTCTTATGAGATGGGCATGTTTTGATGTTATGGAGCCAGTTCCGGAGGCTGAGCAGTTCCCGGAGGGCAAGATTCCTGATGGGTTTATTCCATTTTCAATGGATTATGTGAGACAGGAATTTCCGACAGAGCAGGTGGGGGATTATCGCATGCCGGCTCTTGAAGTGGAATTTGAAGATGGAAGCAGATGCTGTCCGCTTGTCTATGATGGTTATAACATTCTTGAAGGAAAAAAAGGTCTTCAGGGGCTTCCGTCTGTGTATGTAGAGAGTGAAGAAGAGGCGCAGACACTGGAACTCTATTTGCGGGATGAGAACAGGGGATTGAAAGTTACCCTTACTTACTGTGTTTTGGAAGATTGGGACGTAATAACACGCAGCGTAAGGATTGAGAACTTAGATAAAGAAACGGTTATCTGCAGAAAAATATCCAGTGCAAGCATTGATTTTGAGGACAGTGAATTTGATCTGATTCGTCTGCCGGGCGGCTGGGGAAAAGAGAGATGTATTGAGCGGAGTGCCCTGCACAGCGGCGCACAGATAATTGGGAGCAGACGTGGAGCAAGCAGCCATCAGATGAATCCATTTTTGGCTCTTTTGCGTCGGAATACAACAGAAGAGCAGGGAGATGTATACGGACTTAATCTTGTCTACAGCGGAAATTTTCATGCAGGTGTAGAAGTGGAGCAGTTGGGCATGAGCCGTGTCTATATGGGGCTTGGAGATGAAGATTTTGCGTGGAGACTACAATCAGGTGAACAGTTTACGGCACCGGAAGTGGTGATGGTTTATAGCGATCAGGGGATTGGTGGTATGTCAAGGATTTATCACCGGCTTTATCGCAAAAGACTGGTGCGGGGACGTTATCGGGATGATGTGAGACCGATTCTTGTCAACAATTGGGAAGGAACCTATTTTGATTTTAATGAGGAGAAAATAGTTGATATTGCAAGAGAAGCAGCAAAACTCGGTATTGAACTGATGGTACTGGATGATGGATGGTTCGGAACAAGAAATGATGATACTACTTCTCTTGGGGATTGGTTTGTCAATAAGGAAAAACTGCCGAGCGGTCTTGCCGGTCTTGCCGAGCGCATCAATAAAGAGTGCGGGCTGGCTTTTGGACTGTGGTTTGAGCCGGAGATGGTTTCGGTCGATAGTGAACTGTACCGGAAACATCCGGATTGGTGCATTCACGTGCCGGGACGGGACAGAAAAGAGTGCCGTAATCAGTTGACACTTGATCTCAGTCGCGCGGATGTATGTGATTATTTAGTAGAGACAGTGGGAGGTATTTTGGATTCTGCCAACATCACCTATGTCAAATGGGATATGAACCGTCATATGAGCAACTTGGGGTCAGCGCTGCTGCCGCCGGAGCGACAGAGAGAAATGCCACACCGCTATATGCTTGGACTTTACCGGGTGATGGAGGAAATCATTACGGCTCATCCGAATGTTTTGTTTGAGAGTTGTTCCGGGGGAGGCGGCCGTTTTGATCCCGGTATGCTTTATTATATGCCACAGACGTGGACAAGTGATGATACAGATCCGGTAGAGAGACTGTTTATTCAGTACGGAACGAGTCTTGTGTATCCAATCAGTACAATGGGAGCGCATGTGTCTGCTGTGCCAAATCATCAGTCCGGACGCGTGACTTCTCTGGATATGCGTGGCAATGTGGCAATGAGTGGAAATTTTGGCTATGAACTTGACTTGACAAAATTTACAGATGAGGAAAAACAAGAAGTCAGGAGCCAGATCGAACAGTACAAAGAATTGCGCACATTTATTCAATCCGGTGATATGTACCGAACGGCGAATCCGTATGAGGGAAATACAGCGGCGTGGGTATTTGTATCCGAGGATCGGGAGAATGTTTTTGCCGCATATTTTCGCATACTTGCAGAGGTCAATCCTCCCATTCGCAGAATGAAGTTTGCCGGGTTAGATGCGGGAGCAGATTATCGTGATGTGAAGACCGGTCAGGTTTGGCATGGCGATGAGCTGATGAGAGTTGGCATAGTCGTGGATCTGCATGGCGATTATCAGAGCAGAACCTGGCAGTTGAAAAAAATAGTAACTGTTCAGCACCCTCATTCGTAGCTGCTTCGCAGCTACTTCATGTGGGTGGTCAGAGCGGCGTTGCCGCTTATCCGCCCTACTGATTTATGGAAATTTCGTCCGGAAAGTAAACTTTCCTTCCAAAATCATCCATAAATCAGTAGGGTGCTGAATAGTTACAAATTAACAAACACCTCCGTGTTCCGAAACTTCAAACGAGATTCGTTATCCGTTTCAGAACACGGAGGTGTGTTTTTATTATATCCTTCTGATTCTAAAATTATGCCTCAGTTTCTTCGTATTCAATTTCAGAGGTACAGTTCGGGCAGCGAGTTGCCTTGATGCTGATTTCGCTCTGGCAGAAAGGACATTTTTGAGTCGTCTTTTCTTCTTCCTCTTCCTTTTTGCCAATAGTCATTGCTTTGTTGACTGCCTTCACGATACAGAACAAAATGAATGCCATAATAACAAAGTTGATGACTGCGGAAAGAAAATTTGATCCGTATCTCGCAATAGAATCCCAAATAATGCTTCCGGTCAAATCCGCAAAACGTGATGGGTGAGTCAATAACTGCAGAAGTGGATTGATAAAGTTGTCTGTCAAGGATGTAACGATATCTGCAAAAGCGGCACCGATGATAACACCGACAGCCAGATCCATGACATTACCTTTGAGTGCGAATTCTTTGAATTCAGCTAAAAACTTTTTCATGCTTATGTGCCTCCTGTTAATAAAGTTTAATTGTATGGTTCCACTTTCTATTATGATAGGAATACGGAACGTTTTTATTATAGCATGTATAAAAAAACTATACAAGGAAATACTTAGAAAAAAAGGAAAGGAGATTTTTATTATGCAGTTGACAGAACAGGAGACTACAGTAATCAAAGACTTGCAGACACAGGAGAGAACATGCGTAGAAAAATACCGGTTTTATGAAACTTCAGCCAATGACAGTCAGCTCAAAGACTTGTTTCGGCGAATTGGAAATGAAGAACAGGAACATTTTGACTCGCTGGGACAGGTTCTAAAAGGAGAGGTGCCTCAGGTGCAGGCGGCTGAGACCGGGACACAGGGATTTCAGCCGACAGCAACGTATTCCGCAAATGACAATTCGGAGGAAAAAATGCACGACCAGTTTTTGTGCACCGATTCGATTGCGACAGAAAAATTGGTTTCCTCAACCTATAACAATGACTTGTTTCAATTTGCGGCAACCAATGTGAGAAAATTGTTGAATCATATTCAGACAGAAGAGCAGAATCATGCGGAAATGATTTACAAATACAAAACTGCCAACGGAATGGCATAAAATTTTAATTTTCTGCATAGAATGTAAGGTAGTGTGCATTCTATGCAGATTTTTAATAAAGGCAGGAGGGTTTTTATGAGACGAAAGGTGATCATGTTGTTGTGTTGCAGTACATATTTTCTGGCGTGTCTTGGCGTTGCGGGGTGTCAGAGTAGAAAAATTGCGAAGGAAACCGGTATGGCAGTTGAATCGAAGACGGATGTAAAGACCGCTTCTCTCTTGGTGAGTGAAGAAATCTCGCTGGAAGGATTTGAGCCGGAACAATTTAGTTACAATCCGGTGGACAACCTTCCGGTTATGATTTCAAAAAAAGGGGATACATATTCTGTCTACGAGAGAAAAGGGACATACGAATGGTTCAAAAAGGTGTCGTATTCCTGTGGGAAAAACGAAATTTTAGATACATTCGTATATAGTACAGATGGTAAAATGTATTGTGTGCGAAAGAGATATGAAAAGGACAAGCGTTATCAGAAGAAAGTACTTGTACGTCAGAATCTGATGAGAGGAAATAAAGATGGAACACTAAAGGAAATAACATTAAAAAATCTTGGAATTAAAGAAATCAAAGATATCCGGTTTGAGGGAACAGCACTTGCGATTACCTTTTCTGACCGCTCAGTCAGATTTTACAATATAGAAGAAAGATATGCTTTGGGAGCTGATAAAATACGGGGAGAAGCGGGAAAAGATGTATTCTATGACTTCTGTTATTTTACAGTTTCATCATCTTCATCGGGGGAGCCGATGATTGTGGATTATGATATAAGGTCGGGAGAGAAAATAAAGTCATTTTTGTTGACGGACAAGAGTAAATCAATCCGCTCCGTGTACTTGGCAAATTATCATGAAAATCTTTATATTATGACAGAATATGGACTGTATGTTGGAAATTATACGGATAATATATTTTACTGCCGGATGAAGAGAGAAGATTTGAAAATCGAAGATATGGAATCTCTATTTTTTGTCCGGGCAGCGCGGGACAATACTCTTTATTATGCATGGAAAGATGAAAAATTTCGCGTTCACCTTGCCAAAATAAATATTCCGGAAAAAACCAAAGATAGTGTTTTCATTGAGGCAAAATTATGATATGATATAGTTATAGGTTCGAAATGGAGGGGATTTGCCTTGAATGAAAATCATAACTTATCATTATATGGAAAAACAGGAACGAGTATTCTTCGGGTTTTGACGCTGATTGGATTGTTTTTTAGTGCCTATGCTCTGGTACAGGGATTTTTTGTGTTGATTCAGGATTTTCAGGCACAGGAGATATCCAAGCTTGTTGTCGTTGTTTATCTTCTCGCAACGCCATTTACGTCGGCAGCAGCTATCTTATTTACCTTTTTTGTCCATCGCTCAGCGAGAGGAGAAGGGGCAGATTTTTTGATGATACTGGGGTATGCGATGATGGTTATGGCTGCCGTTGACAACTTGATTTATGTCTCGATTCATCACTCGGGAGATTCCGTCAGTTTTTATATTCTGGGCGGGATTGAGTTGATTTCCCTTATTATATGCTTTTTATATTATCAGGGGATTGGCAACTGGGGCATGACGCTTTGTGCTTCTATTCTTCTTGCTGCCTGTATGGCATTAGAATTAGAGGAGGCTGTCCGCTATATCTTTTCCGTGGGGATGTACGCATTTACCAGTTACTATTTTGCCCAGACGCTGTTGGATTTTCTTGTGGCAGCAGAGGGGGTACTCTTCGCATTTTTTGTAAAGACTGGAATTGAACACAAGTAGGCTAAGTGATTTATGACAGAGGAGACGGATGATGAACGTGTTTCCGGGATGTCCGGCAGAATCAACAAAGCAGGAGAATTATTATTGCAGACTCCTTGATACGATGCGGAATAGCAAGGAAGAGGAGATTTGTTCTCTTTGCGCCAATTTATTAGAGAAAAGTCATCATTTTTCCCGTCTGGACAAAGTGATCCGGTATGCAGCGGCTGCACATAGTGAGCAGATGAGAAAAGGAACGAAGATCCCATATTTTATACATCTTGTCCGCACCTGGCATTATGTACAGCAGATGACATCGGATATGGATGAGTGGGAGGCTGCGTTTTTACATGACACATTAGAAGATACCCCGGTCACATGGAATGAGTTGAAAGAGAATTTTGGAGAGCGGGTGGCTGCGTTAGTTCTCAGCGAGAGTGAAGAAAAGCGCGGCGACAGACCGGCTTCTGAGACATGGGAATTGCGTAAATTAGAGACGATTCGTCGCCTGTATGATGATATGAGTGACAACCGGAAGATTCCGTCCATGCGCATCGCTTTTGGCGATAAGCTGGCGAATCTTTTTTCTATGGCATTTGAGTACAGGCAGGTCGGCGAGGCGTTGTGGGATAAATTCAATCAGAAAGATAAATTCATGCATGGGTGGTACTATGGAGAAATGGGATATGTGTTTGAAAAAATTTTTTCCTTTGACTATCCCGAATTGGTGAGTGAATATTGGAATTATTATGAGGAGGTTTTTGGAAAATATGAAGTTTCAGGCAAAAAATGAAATTCAAAACTTTTCCTTTGATGATGCGGTTATTGAGGAATTGAAAATCGCGGGCAGCGATATCATTTTTTCTTTGAAGGGTGCTGTCGTAAAAGCGGATAATTCCCAAAATGCAAGATATCAGGATATGGCCTGCGGTGCAATTGTTCTACAATTGGAGAATGCTGAAATTATGCGTGTTATAAAGGAAGGATACAAGTACTACGATGCGGACGGTAAACTTATGGACGAGGTACCGAACACAGATGTGCCGGCAGTAGAACAGAGTTCCGTGATAAAAAGGTGTGGTGCGGGGACTATTTTTACAACTGTGGCAGGTGAGTTTGAGGGAAAACCTCTCTACGAATTTGGTATCGATGTACCGAAACAGGAAGATGAGGAAGAAGTAGATACGTATTGGCTTTGTATTCGCTTCGAGAATTCCACAGCATCTTGGGAGCGGTATCTTGGACCGGAAAGTGACTAAAAATTGACAATATTTTTCCATTTGGCTGACAAAAAAAGTTGTTATTCTAACTGTGGTGCTGAAAAGTACCACAGTTTTTGATTACATAATTTGTTTGACAAGGGAGGTTATCATTATGATGACAAAAAGATGGAAAAAGAGTGTTTCGCTCGGTCTTGCATTGGCACTTGTTCTGGGGGGCGTGTCCGATGTGACAGGAGCGAGAAAGAGTTTTGCGGCATCCGGGACGCAGACGGAAGTGAGCAATACAGTATCGGGAGCGGCACAGTCAAGTGTCAGTGAAGGAGCCGTCAGCGGAGATGCTGTCAGCGGTGAGGCGGTTGCTGAAGTGACGCCGGAACCAATCATAACACCAACACCGGAGAAACCGGCAGTTCCGACTTCATTTGCAGCGCGGGGCGGTTCTAAGAGGGTTCGTCTCACATGGGCACAGGTGAGTGGAGCAGATGGTTATTATATTTACTGTCGCGAGTCAACAACTGCCAGTTATACAAAGATTAAGACAATCAAGTCTTCTTCCACGTTGACATATGATAAGACAGGACTTGTGCAGAACACAACATATTATTTTTGTATTGCCTCTTATAAAAAAGTTGACGGGGTAGTATATGAGAGTTCTTTGAGTTCCTCTGTTTATGCCACGACAAAGGCAGCAACAAAGACATCAAAAGCAGCTAAAAAATATGGGACAAAGGCAAAATTCAAGAAGTCACCGGCGTACAAAAAATACACCAAGATGATTTCTACTATGAATATTTCAAAGACGTTTGCGATTCCGGGTATGATTAATACCAATGCAGGTGGATTTAACTGTACTTCGATGGTTCCGCAGGGAATTACGCTGGCGGGAAGTTATTTCCTGATTTCTGCCTATGATTCCAAGGGCGTAGATTATTCTGTTATATATGTGGTAAGCCGCTCCTCGAAATCCTATATCACAACGATTGTTCTTCCGAATAAGGCAAAAGTTGGCGGTATTGCTTATGATGGCACGAATATATGGATTTCCAAGGGTTCCAAAGTGGCAAGTTTTCCGTACAGTTTTGTGACAGATGCTGTAAATTCCGGTTCTGCATTTAAGAAACTATCCGCTTATAACACAACGCAGAAAGTTAGTACAACGGCTTCTTACATGGCATATTATAATGGAATTCTCTGGGTTGGTCCATATAGCACCTCGACAACCAAGATGTATGGATACAAAGTAGAAAATGCACAGACAACACCTGTACTTTCACAGATGTATCAAATGGCTATGCCGAGCAAGACACAGGGAATTACGATTACTTCTGACGGAACGATGGTACTCACAAGAGCAAAAGGGAAAAATACGACAGATAGTGGTTACATTTCTTATATGAGAACATACAAGCCGTCTTTTAACAGTCCGAGCGCAAGTGGAAAGGTTTTGAAAAACTCAGTCTGTAAAAAGACAAAACTCCCGCCGAAAGCCGAGGGAGTTGCAATTTATGGAACATATACCTACCTTTTATTTTCATCAAGTCACTATGGTTCATGCAAATATCCGGTTGACCGTGTGCTTGCTCTAAAGACCAAAAAGCTTGTCGGTTAATTAGAGTCCGGTCATCGGAATGATATAAGTATCGAGCAGAAAATAGATGGCAATGAAAATAATTACCAAAAGGAATGCCGGTCCAAACCGGTGAAAAAAGTCCGGAAAGGCGCCCTGCTTTTTTAAAAAGGCATGGCGTCTGACGGCAAATATAATACTGTTAAGCACAAAGGCAATAGCGAAGAGAAGCGCTGTTGCCATATTTTTTTTGATGGAGAAAAAAGAAAACAAAATCCACTCAAAACAGAGGAGAAGTCCCTGAAAAGGAAAAGTCAGTGTGTAGGGAATCCCGACTTTTATCGTCTCATAGTCCGGTGCCTTCTCTTTGGCAATCTCAATATCTTCCATTATTTCATCAATTTTTGTATATTGTTTTTCCGGCGCTTTTTCCATACATTTGCGGATAACTGACTCGTAGCGTCCCTTGTAGGTAATCTTTTTGGAAGGCTTTTTGTTCGTAAGCATTTCGTGAAAAATAGCACCGAGAATATTGAAAATATTGGAAAACGGGTTTTTGGCCTTGGAGTATCCTGCTGTAAAATCCAGTAATTTTACATATCCGCCTGCGGTGACAAAAATATTGCTCTGCTTCAAGTTGTAATGCACAATAGGCGGAACGGCATTCATCAAAGTATCTATTGCCGCACATACTTTTTCCATAATTCTGACAGCTTCCTCTTCTGTAAAAGGGGTGCCGGCGGCACGGTTGCGGTCAATCAATTCGGCGAGCGTATGACCGTTTAATTTTTCTTCTACAACCAGAGTGCTGCCGTCAAAATAGCGAACGCTGTAAATATGTGGCCACTCTGTATAATCTAACTTCTGAAGCTGTTCGTACAGTGATTTGACATTTTTGCCGCGGTACATCTTTAATATGCCGTCCGGATGTCCCGGTTCTGCCAGACATTTGACGTTGTATATGATGTTGTGGTCGTTCTGGGAAATCGGTTGCCCGACCGGAACATATTGCTTTGTGACAAAAAGCTCCTTTTCTGATGCCATAATATACCTCCATGTATAGCGCCTGACTGACACAACGAACAAGATGCCGCTTGTCGAAATCTGACGCATGTGTTAAACTAACTGTAATTATATCTCATTTAAGAGAAGATTTCTATATATTTGAAGGAGAAAATGTATGATTTTTCGTTATCCGTCCTATTATGATAAGTTTCATTGTATTGCCGACAAATGTGAGGACACCTGCTGCGCGGGGTGGGAGATTGATATTGATGATGAGAGTTATGAGTTTTATATGAAAGTTGGGGGAGAATTTGGGGAGAGACTGAAAAATAGTATCAAGGAATATGAATCAGACGAAGAGGATGTTTATGAACAGCATGGATTTATTTTAAAAGAAAAAAAGAGGTGTCCGTTTCTGGATGAAAATAATCTGTGTGATTTATATAGAGAGTTGGGCGAGGAGGCGTTATGTGATGTTTGCACAGATACGCCCAGAAATTATTTTGAGTATGGCGGAGAGAGAGAATTGTCGTTGAGTGCCTCGTGTCCGGAGGCGGCGCGCCTCATTTATGCTGAAAGTGATTGTACTATATTTGTAGAAAAGGAGATTGATGAGGAGCTGGATTTTGAGGAGACAGAGGAAGAAAAGGAACTTGCCTTAAAAATCAAAGAGGCGAGGGGACATGCTATAAAAATTCTTCAGTGTCGTGAGAGGCCGGTGGGAGAGCGTGCGGCAGATTTTTTGAGGTTTGCAGAAAAGGTTCAGGAAGAGTTGAATGGGACGCCGTTTTCTCAGACAGAAGGTGAGGAAACTCCGTATCACATGTTTTTGAAGCGCATGGTAACACTGACTGCGTTAGAGAGCATTAGCGAGGAGTGGGAGGATTGGTTGAAACTTCTGAATGAGACGTTTGTAGAACGAGGGAATCATGCAGAGTTTTATAGCAGTTCACATCTGCGTTTGAAGGAAGAAATTGTGAGACAGGAGAGAGAATTTGAATATGAACATCTTCTTGTTTACTATGCTTTTCTCTTTTTGCCGAGGAGTGTGGATGACTATGATTTTCTGGGAAAGGCAAAGCTTGTGATATTCAGTTATCTGGTGATTCGTGATATGGATGCTGCGTGGTTCTGCCGTCATGGGGCATATGACAAAAAGATCCGGGAAAATGTTGCGCGTATCTATGCGAAAGAAATAGAACATTCTCAGAATAATATGGAAATACTGGCAGATGACTTTTTGTTTGAGGATAGCTATGAAACAGGAAACCTGATGGGGGCACTCTTACCTTGACATTTATGTCAAAAAAGTGTAAAATAGTAACTGGCGTGTATAATACTAATATATGCGTAATAATATAAGGAGGTGCTCCTCGTGCTAGAGTTATCGATCGCACATTTGGTCGTAACGATAGTCATTGTGTTGATTCTCTTGGTAGTTGTCTTTTTTGTCGCTTGGAAGAGTGCCATTGCTTATCACATCAAGGTGAGTGAGGCAAAGGTTGGCAGCGCGGAAGAGAAAGCCAGAGAGATTATTGACGATGCACTGAAGACCGCTGAGACAAAGAAGCGGGAAGCGCTGCTTGAGGCAAAAGAGCAGAATCTGAAAGCAAAGAATGAACTCGAGAAAGAAGCCAAAGAGCAGAGAGCGGAGATTCAGCGTTACGAGAAACGTGTATTAAGCAAAGAAGAGACTTTAGACAAGAAGATGGACGCACTCGAGAAACGGGAATCCAAGTTGAATTCGCGTGAGGCAAGCTTTGAGAAAGAGAAAGCAAAGGTAGAAGAGATTCGCCAGAGCCATGTCCGCGAACTTGAGAAGATTTCCGGTCTTACCTCCGAACAGGCAAAAGAGTATTTGTTAAAGACTGTAGAAGACGATGTAAAACATGAGACTGCAGTTATGGTTAAGGAATTGGAACGGCAGGCCAAAGATGAGGCCGGTAAGAAAGCCAAAGATTTTGTAGTGACAGCGATTCAGAAGTGTGCGGCAGATCACGTATCAGAGACGACGATTTCTGTAGTGCCGCTCCCGAGTGACGAGATGAAGGGAAGAATCATTGGACGCGAGGGAAGAAATATTCGTACGATTGAGAATCTGACCGGTATCGACTTGATTATCGATGATACACCGGAAGCTGTCATTTTGTCCGGTTTTGATCCAATTCGCAGGGAAGTAGCCAGAATTGCATTGGAGAAATTAATCGTGGACGGCAGAATTCATCCTGCCAGAATCGAGGAAATGGTTGAAAAAGCCAAAAAAGAAGTTGAGACGATGATTCGTGAAGAAGGAGAGGCTGCGACATTAGAGGTCGGTGTTCACGGCATTCATCCGGAATTAATCCGACTTCTCGGAAAGATGAAATTCCGAACCAGTTATGGTCAAAATGCATTGAAGCATTCGATTGAGGTGGCACATTTGACAGGGCTGCTCGCCGGTGAAGTCGGTGAGGATGTCCGTCTGGCAAAGCGTGCCGGACTGTTACATGATATTGGTAAGTCCGTTGACCATGATATGGGCGGTTCCCATATTCAGCTCGGCGCAGATTTGTGCCGTAAGTTTAAAGAGTCACCGCTTGTTATCAATGCGGTAGAGGCTCACCACGGAGATGTGGAGGCAGAGAGTGTCATTGCCTGTCTGGTTCAGGCGGCAGATGCGATTTCCGCTGCCCGTCCGGGAGCAAGACGCGAGACACTTGAGACATATACGAATCGTTTAAAACAGTTAGAAGATATTTCAAATGGGTTTGAGGGAGTTGATAAGTCTTTTGCCATTCAGGCAGGTAGAGAGATTCGAGTGATGGTGATGCCGGATCAGATTAATGACGATGAGATGGTATTACTCGCCCGCGATATTTCAAAGCAGATTGAAGCAGAACTGCAGTATCCGGGTCAGATTAAGGTAAGTGTAATCAGAGAATCCAGAGTTGTGGACTATGCGAGATAGCATAGAATCAACATATTTGTTTGAAGTGATACCGTCATGTCGCATATGCGGCATGGCGGTTTTGTTATAACGAAAGGAGATAAGAATTATGGGTAAGTGGCAGAGAGTATTGTATCAACCGAATCTTCCGCTGGGGAAGAACGGCGAGAGGGTGACGGCGTGTGAGGAGCATCGTATGCTGTCGAAAGAGGCGGCAAAAGAGGGAATGGTTCTTTTGAAAAATGAAAAAGGATTGCTTCCACTGCGGGCAGGGGCGAAGGTGGCGCTGTTCGGCAAGGGCTGTGTGGATTATGTCAAAGGAGGCGGTGGAAGCGGAGATGTGACGGTCGGATATACGATCAATCTTTGTGAGGGATTTCACAGACTAAGTGACAGAGTGCAGATTTGTGAGGAACTGGCGGACTTTTATAAGGAAAATGTCAATGGACAGTACGAGAAAAAGGTGGAGCCGGGGATGACCGTGGAGCCGGAACTTACGGATGAATTGTGCCGGACTGCAAGAAACTTTACAGATACCGCAATTCTCACCATCTGTCGATTTTCCGGTGAGGGATGGGACAGAACGAGCAGTTATGACAAGAAAAAAGATGAAAAATCCATTTTTGAGGACGGCGATTTTTACCTCACTCACGCTGAAAAAAAGATGGTGTCAAAGGTCAAAGAATACTTTGATAAAATGGTTGTTGTTCTCAATGTGGGCGGTATGGTAGACACGAGCTGGTTTAAGGACGATGAGAAGATCTCCTCGGTACTTATGGCATGGCAGGGCGGCATGGAGGGCGGCATGGCCGCCGCAGAGCTCCTGTGCGGAATCGGAAATCCGTCCGGCAAGTTGTCAGATACGTTTGCCGGGCGGCTGGAGGACTACCCTTCGTCAAAGAATTTTCATGAATCCGATGATTATGTCGATTACACTGAAGATGTCTATGTTGGATACCGCTATTTTGAGACGATTCCGGGAGCGGCTGAGAAGGTAAATTATCCGTTTGGTTACGGTATGTCTTATACAGAATTTGAGTGGCAGGTAGTCTTTGCGCAGGAACAAAATGGGAAAATCCGGGTGCAGGCAGATGTGACAAATGTAGGAAACTATCCGGGAAAAGAAGTGCTTCAGTTATATGTGTCGGCTCCGCAGGGACTTCTCGGAAAACCGGCTAAAAGTCTGGCGGCCTTTCGCAAGACAAGGCTTCTTACAGTCGGGGAGACAGAGCGTGTGACGTTGGAATTTGCTGTGCGGGACATGGCTTCTTTTGATGATCTCGGCAAAATAAAAAAATCTGCCTTTGTACTGGAAAAGGGCGAGTATCGTTTCTGCATGGGGACATCCGTGAGGGATACAAAAGTTTTGGATTTTGTTTATGAAGTAAAAGAAAATGTTGTGACGGAACAGTTGTCCTCTCTCTGTGCGCCTTCTTCATTAAAGGAGAGAATGTTAGCCGATGGCAGTATGGAAGAACTTCCGCTGAAAGAGGCGTATGAAACCGATGAGAGCGGACTGTCGCCGATGCCAAAAGAACCGATTGACGGACTCTCTCCGGCATACCGGAGTGTGAAGGGCGTTCTCCTTTGGAGCTGGCGATATAAAGAGGGAATTCGTCCATTTACGGAAGTGGCAGAGGGGAAGATGACAGTGGACGATTTTGTGGCACAGTTTACGGATGAGGAGTTGGCACATCTGCTCGGCGGTCAGCCAAATACCGGTGTCGCTAATACCTTTGGTATGGGAAATATGCCGGAATACGGTGTTCCGAATGTCATGACTGCTGACGGTCCGGCGGGGCTTCGCATTGAACCGCAGTGTGGTGTCAACACGACAGCGTGGCCGTGCGCAACTATGATGGCGTGTACGTGGAATCCGGATTTGGTGAGACGAGCAGGGGCAGCCGGTGCTGAAGAGGTGAAAGAAAATAATATTGGTGTCTGGCTCACGCCGGCCATGAACATACACCGAAGTCCTCTGTGCGGAAGGAATTTTGAATATTACTCGGAAGACCCGTATCTGACCGGTGTGATGGCATCTGCTGCGGTACAGGGAATTCAGTCCCGTCATATAGCCGCCACACTCAAACATTTTGCGCTGAACAATAAAGAAACCAACCGAAAGAATAGCAATTCCCGTGTGTCCGAGAGGGCACTGCGTGAGATTTATCTGAAAGGATTTGAGATTGCGGTCAAACAGGCAAAACCGTGGTGTGTCATGACAGCATATAATATTGTAAATGACCACCGGGCGTCGGAAAACAGTGAACTCATCGACGGAATCCTTCGAGGAGAGTGGGGGTTTGACGGTATGGTCACGAGTGACTGGTGGACACTCGGCGAGCACTATAAGGAAGTGAAGGCGGGCAATGACCTCAAAATGGCAGTCGGTCTTCCGGAGCGGCTGCTTGAGGCGAAAGAACAAGGCCTCATCACGCGGCAAGAGATGGAAACCTGTGGCAAAAGAATACTGCAGTTGATATTGAAGATGGATTGAAGAAATGAGTGGGGATTTTTATATTGTCAGATAAAGAGAAATTTAAGGTGATTTATGAGCAATACAACAGACTGATGTTCTTAGTTGCTCTCGATATTGTAAAACAGGATGAGGATGCGAAGGAGGCCGTTCAAGAGGCTTTTCTTCGCATTGCCCAAAATATTTCAAAAATTTGTGAGCCGATTTGTCCCAAAACAAGAAATTTTGTGGTTATTATAGTTAGAAATACTGCGCTGGATATAGCGAAAAAAAATAATAAAATCAAAGTAACGGAATTAAAAGACGAAATTCCGGACAAAAGGAAGTTGGTCAATCCGGAACAGGTGAGTGAAGAAACTGATGCGCTCCGCATTGTAGTAGAAGAAATCCGGTCACTGCCTTCGCGCTATCGGGAGTGTATGTACATGGAACTGATAGAGGAACTGAGTTATGAGGAAATCGCTGATATGATGGAATTGAAAAATGATACGGTGCGCAAGAGATTGCAGCGGGGAAAGAAACTTTTGAGAAAAAAATTAAAAGAGAGGGGTGTGACCTATGGAGATTAGTACAAAGGAATTAAGAGAAGCACTTTATAGGGCACAGACAGAGGCGACAGATGAACTGGAACATAAGGTGATGGGAACAGGTGAGACGGAATCCGAACCGGAACTTGACTGGGAAAAGTTGTATCTAGAAGGGAGAGAGAGGAAAACTCAGGCTGTAACAAAGAAGAGGAAAGGTCTTCGGGCAGCCATCGTATTCTTTGCGGTATTTCTTGCCGGCGTTACCTCGGTGTTCAGCGTAGAGGCGAGCAGAAAAGTAGTGCTTCAGTGGTTTGCCCGGCAAGGTCAGAAACAGGACGACTTTCATTTTGAGCAGACGGTAGAACCAAAAGAGAAGGAGCCGCCAAAGACGATAGAAAAAATATATGCACCAACTTATATACCGGAAGGTTTTGAACTGGTGGATGAGATGGTGGATGATTTAGGCGTTTATGATGAATATCAAAAAAATAAAAATTATATACAATTCAGCCAAGAGGTCAGTGAAGCACATGTCGCTATTGATTCCGAGGACATGAATCGTGAAGAAGTTACGGTACAGGGGTATCAGGGGCAGTTGAATAGCAAAAAAGGTAAGACCATTCTTATTTGGGCAACCGGTGAGTATGTGTTTACACTTAGCAGTGATTTGGATAAGGAGGAAGTCGTTAAGATTGCAGAAAGTATAAGAGAAAAAGAGCGCGACTGATAATCGTCTGATTCAAAGGGGAAAATAACTATTCACAGCAAAGTTTATTATAAAATTTACTGTGAATAGTTATTTTTTTTGAAAATTTTGTCCCCAAATGTCTTCTTTCGTGGTTATTATAGATAGAACGGTATATTCAGTAGTTTATATTGTTCTGAATATAGAACCATGAAAGG
>CAMVIN010000030.1 GCA_947167565.1 uncultured Clostridia bacterium
TATACGGTAGCAGAGACAGTGATCCTTAGTGACAAGGCATGCCTTGACTCACCTCTTTATCTGAGTGATCAGGATCCGAGGAGACCAACGGAAGATGAGATGATGCGTTATTCTTCAAATCTCTCCTATATCAAACCGCCGCTGGCAAGAGGCGTGATGCAGAAACACAGGGTCGAAGACAACATATCATGGAGCGAGTCACCCTTCAGACTGCAGGGACTCTATCTTCTCGGAGCTTATGATGGGGGTACTCCGCTGAAACTATCGGATATCAAGGTAACAACGGATGGCAGCGGTATCGCAGGGTTTCACAGTGTGAAGAGATTCACGGATCCGTATTCAGCTCCCGTGAACATCGCTCATGAGTCTGATGACCAAAAAGCCGATGGGGCGTATATCTATCTGATAGGTGAAGAACCGGAAAAGCCCCGTTATATATCAGCCGTCGAGGTATCGACTTACACAAGACCTGATAAGGAGGGCGGTTATAGCGATTATGAGAAAAGTAAGATAGATGAGTTTTCGGATGATGCCGCCAAGATGGGGCTTTTTACCAGGGTCGATTCGGAGATATATAATTACAACATCGCAGCTGATCAGGGAAACGTATGGTATAACAATTACAATGCAACTAACTCGGATGCCACATATATAGGAGTTTCACGTACCAACAATGAGAGCCAGGCTATTACAGGTCTTATGTTCTTTAAGTCAAAGGACAGACCAAATGAGAAGATCAAGATAAACGGCATTGAGTACCACAGAACCGGTGACAGCGTGAATGGCTATTGGCTGTATTACACCAAAAGCCCCGGTGCGTGTCCGGGACTGCCGATGACAGACCTGATCTTTGATAATGAGGCGCTCCGTAAGGGCAGTGCCACGGTAGCCGCTGTCAGCTCCCCTGATGGATATAGCACATCTGATACGGCATCCGTGAACGTAGAGACCTCTGCGGATGGAAACAGAGAAAAAACTACGAAGACAAAGGCTGTGTATATGACATCGATGCCGGGACTTTATCTTTTCATCCATAGTAAGTCTGACACGAACGATGGTGCTATCAGCGAGATGAATATCTTTAAGGCAAAGGACAAGACAGAGCTTATGTCCCGGATGATGGAGGGCGGATATAACTATTTTGTAAATGCGAGCCTCAATATAAATGCCGGTGGCGATGCTGTCTATCTTGTCTATAAAATGATTGACAAGGATGCTATGGCAGAGGCCGCCGAAGATGCAGAAAGCAGTGATGGGCTGTTTGCAGATGGAGACGAGGATGACGAGGACGAGGATTGGTCAGACTTTAACATGGATTTTGACAACATCGTGATGGAGGAGGAGACGATTCACGATATCGTCTGTGTCGTTGGTGGCAGTCCGAAGGAAGAAATTACACACAATGGAGTTACCTACAGCCTCGTATCCGATATATCCCTGAATTTAGGAACATCCGGCAGGACGATATATCTCTATGAGACCACATCAGATACACTGACCATTGGCGGCAAGGATGTGAAGGTGTCCGCGCTCAGTAATGTTGTTCTCTGTACAGGATATGCAGTTCCGTCAAAGAAAGATCAGAGCAATCCGTACGGCACATGGGAGGAACTTCTTGACACGACTGGTTCTGTGGTTGATATAAACACAGGTGTATATGCCAAAACAGATGGAGGGGAGCATGTAAAGAACTGCAGGGCATATCTCTTTATACATCGTTACGATCAGTCAATCAAATCCGGTGCTCAGATTAAGAGGGGTGAGGTGTCAGAGACATTTACATATGGAAATATCTATCTGACGAACTGATGGACAAATGATGGACAGGGAGAGGTATAATATCATGTGTAACGTCGAATTATTTATCGTTACTATTCAACCATGAATAGTAACCGTTATCAACACATATACGAGGAGATCTGCCATGAAAAAAATAAAAATAGGAGTTGTCATATCGGCTATGTTCTTAAGCCTCATTCTGCTGTCACCTGCGGTGAAGATCAGTGCTGCGCAGGGCGTTGATGTTACTAAGATAGATGTCGTCGGTCTTGACGGGGCAACGGATATTGTCTATAAAGGGGGAAGGCTCAAGGGTGTGAGTAAGCCGGGCAGGAATCCTGTACTGGGTACCTACTTCTCATCGGAAGAGGATTCACTTCAACTTCCGAATAATGGAGGTTCTCCGGTGCTTGATGACAAGGGCAGGGTCGTTCGGTTCACCGTTGGCAATTCTGGCGGTTACATCATGTATATAGACAAGAACAGCTGGAAACCATATGTCTCTGATTTAAAAATTGTCAAGGCCGGAACGAAGAAAGCGGCGGTGGAGTCTCTTATGGAGGAGGGTTGCAGTTACTATATAGATGAGAACTACGCAGATGACAACGGGTTTTTGATGATAGGATATATGAGAACAGAGGACGAGTCGGAGGCTATAACGGATATCATAGGAATCGGGCAATCCGAAAATGATTCAGATAATCTTTGGACAGCAGATATCAAAGGATATGAGAAGGTATCCGATGACGAGATTGCGGGACATACTCTGTTTGCTTCGAGGGATTCATCTGTCGGAAATCCCATATGTGATCTGGATGCCTTCGGTGAAGCATCCGGCATCACGGTTACGTCAAAGGTGCTTGCTGACCTGAGACTTTCCAGAAGCGATGACAAGGCAAAACAGTTTATTATAAGCAGCGATGGATACCATTCCTTCATCGAAAGTGATGAGAAATACATAATTGAGGGGGTACAGACATCCGATGGCATGGATATCGGGATTTCATTGGCATCAAAGAAGGCCGGACGGAAGGAGAAAAATAAGAAAAAGAACGAGTTTTTATCAACATATTTCACGGTATCTTCCGATGATGGGGAGAGTGTTGATGGAGAGGATGTGGAGGATATCCTTGATATGGGAGGAGAAAAAACGGCAGACACATCGGATGAAGAGAGCCTGGGATTGACTGATGGAACAGAATTCGATACACAAACAGATGAGACATATGAGGATGCGCCGATGACATCCGATGGTATGGCTGAAGATGTGGAGGACACTGAGGGCACAGAGGGAACTATATTAAGTGTACTGGGAGATACGGGCGCTACCGTGTTCTTTATGGTCGTTTTAGGAGTCGCTGTAGTGATTCCTATCGTCGCGATATTTGTCAATAAAATGCTCAAGAAAGACAAAAAGGAGGGATAAGCCCATGAAAAAGAAGATGATTGGCAGAAGTTTGATGCTTCTGGGACTTGTGGCTCTTTTATCCCTTGGGTGCCTGGCCGATGGGAAAGTAGTCCGTGCATATGGCATAGATATAATAGCAAATGAGGCTGTTATCATTCCTGAGTCTGGAAAAAGGATGCTTTATCAGTCGATAGATACCGCTGTTTCGGAAGCGGGTAACTATCCGGGATGTATGGTTCGGATGCTAAAGGATGTCACTGCGAGGCGCACTTCATTGAAACTTGCCGGGAAGAACTATACCCTTGACTTAAACGGATATGTTCTCGCAAGAGACAGGATTAATTATGCGGACAGGGGAGAGGTCATCACCATCAAAGAGGGAGCGGATGTAAAGATTACGGATTCCAGACCGAAGGCACAGCATACCTTTTACAAAGATCAGGGAGGTCTGATCACCAAAGGTTCTAGCAAAAACTCTGCAGGTGGAATCCATATAGAGAAGAATTCGAGTCTCACTATGACAGGGGGTACTATAGTTGACTGCAACTCGAAATACGAGGGTGCCGGTCTGAGAAACGAAAACGGAAACGTACGGCTGAACGGAGTGACCATCAAATCAAATATATGTGAGGACAACGGCGGCGGTATTATTCATATGGGTGGAACGATGGTGCTCACTGACTGCGTCATAGAGACTAACTTATCCCAAAAAAGCGGCGGTGGTGTTATGATAAAGGGAGAAAATGTCGAGTTTCACGACTGCCGGATAGAGGATAATCAAGCCAAGGATAAAGGCGGCGGCATCGTTGTCAGACAGGACAAGGTTTTCATCGATGGCGGTTATATAACCGGCAACCTTGCAAAGAACGGCGGTGGCATCTATGTGGATTCATACCGTGATATCAATATTCAGGGGATGCTGATTGTAGATGGAAATAAGGGGGGAGGCGGTGTGGCTGAAAACCTCTATCTGCAGGATGGCATAGCTACAAACGCAAAGGTATATGACGGTGGACTTCTCCCCGGTTCACGAGTGAAGATAAGCAAGTCAGGTAATCTTGGTGGCGGCTACAAAGCTGTGATCGGAGCGACCGAATATGAATTGAAACAGGGACTTATAGCAGTGGATAAAGGAAAGGCTGAAATCCGTGACACATCAAAGAAAAAAGAGGTTTTTATGGCGACCGCCGTTGATCGGTACGGCTGGGGGATTCTTCTTTTTATAGTTCTTGAACTGATAGGAGCCTATTTCATGTTCCGTGTGACGATTGTTAGAAAAAAATCAAAACGGAGGATAAAAGACAGTGAAAATATCAAGTGACACTATATTGCTCATAGCACTTGACTGTGCGTTGGTGGCGCAGTTGTTTGGACTGTGGATTGCTGTCATGATGGATGAATATATCTCTGTGAAACGAAGAAGGTTGATGCTCTTAGTCATAGGAGTTGTCAGTCTCCTGCTTTTGCAGGAGCATGTTTATGATGCCGTTTTGGAGGTTCTTCCTCACAAAATTGCGGCTGTCGCAGGATACTCATTGCGACCGGCTGTGATTGTTTTATTTATGAAACTCCAGAAACCGGAAAGGTCAATGAGGATTAGCTGGGGGCTTGTGGCGTTTAACGCAGTTGTGCATATGACTACATTTTTTTCAGACATATGCTTTGATTATACAGTGAATGGGCAATATTTGAGGGGGCCTTTGGGATACACGAGTTTTGTTGTGAGTGGCATTTTGCTGCTGGTACTTGTGGTGGGAGGATTTCGGGAGTTTGCTCCGGATAGGAAGGGAGATTATGTGCTTCCCTTGTTTGCTTTTGTCTTAATTGTTTTTGCCGCCGCAGCGGATATCGTGATAAAGATAGCAATACCGCTCTCTTTTCTGATGGTAGCCATGGTCTGCGCATGTGTTTCTTATTACATATATCTTCATATGGCATTTATCCGCGAACATGAGCAAGAGATTGAGGACGGCCAGAGAATACGTATCATGGTGAGTCAGATTCAGCCTCATTTTCTTTTCAATACGCTGGCGACAGTGCGGGCTTTGTACAAAAAGGACTCAGATCTGGCAGATGATACACTGGAAAAATTTGGAATTTACCTAAGACAGAACATGGATTCTTTGAATAAACCGAATCTGATTCCGTTTACAGATGAGCTGACACATACGAGGCTCTATGCAGACATCGAAAAAATTCGGTTTCCATCTATTGATATCCACTATGACATTGAGGATGAAGATTTTAGGATTCCGGCACTTACCATTCAGCCACTGGTAGAGAATGCGATCAGGCATGGTGTAAGAATCAGAGAGCACGGATTGATTGAGATCGAGGTCAGGAAAAAGCGCTATGGTCACAGGATTGTCATCCGGGACAATGGTAAGGGATTTGATACGCAGGCACCGATGTCGGGGGAACGCTCTCACATTGGACTGCGCAATGTCATGGAGCGGATTGAAAAGATGTGTTGCGGGGATATGAAAATCGAAAGCAGAATCGGGGAGGGAACCACTATTATTATTCGGATTCCGTATGTTGGAGAATCTCTGTAGAAAAAACTGTTTTTTATGGATATCGGATGGACAGAGGGGGCTTTTTTCAAAAATATATTGCGCTGTTTCGGTATAATCTGCTATACTTATTCCATGTGGTCGTCAACTGTGAGAACTTGTTATTTGGAAGAGTTTACACCTGAGAATCTGATATCAGACGGAGGGAGGAAAGCGTGAAAGTAATATGTGTAGATGACGAGAAAATAATCTTGGATGATAATATATCACTGGTCAAAAAACTTGAGGAAATTGATGAAGTGGAGGGGTTTACATCAGCCATAAAGGCACTGGATTATGTAAAGAATAGTGGTGCGGATATCGCACTTTTGGACATCGACATGCCGGATATGAATGGATTGATGTTGGCAGCAAAAATTAAGGAGGCATCTCCTCATACCGCCATTATTTTTTTGACAGGTTTTTCGGAACATGCTTTGAAGGCGATTGAGATGCACGCTTCAGGGTACCTGATGAAGCCGGTCAACAAAAATAAACTAAAAGAAGAAATCGACTATGCTATGGAATCCCTGAAAAAGTCAGAAAATACTGGTGAACAAAGCGAGGAGAAGGAACATATATTCATACAGACCTTCGGAAATTTTGATGTATTGCTCGATGGGAATCCCGTGCATTTTTCCAGTGCCAAAAGCAAGGAACTTCTGGCATATCTGGTTGACAGACAGGGGGCTTTGGTGACGAGAGTGGAGGCCTTTGCGGCTTTGTATGAGGATGAGAACTACACGAGAAATAATCAAAAGAAATTTGATGTGGTCATAAGGAGGCTCAAGGCTAATTTAAAGGAGACCGGGATTGAGGAGATCTTTGATATGCAGCGGGGATCCATGTGGGTAATAAAGGATAAATTTGGCTGCGATTTATATCGTTTTTTGGAAGGGGATCCTCGTACGATCAATGCCTACAGAGGCGAATATATGAGCAACTATGAGTGGGCGATGTTTACGGAGGGGCTGCTGTCACAGGAGAAGTATTAGTCTTTTATACAAGAATCATTTTGCATAGTTACAGCTGAGTCTGGGAGGACAGAAGAATGAAGAAAACACTTCAAAAATTGAAAAAAGTCATAGTTGTTATGGCACTTTCCTGTGCAATGATGCTATCACCTTTTGCAGTTGCCGTTCCGGTGGCGGCAGAGGAAGCGGATGGTGGAAATCAAAGTAACAAGAGGGTAATCGTAACTCTGGGGGATTCTTATTCATCCGGTGAGGGGATGAATGAATACTATGGGCAGTTTCGTGAGGATGGCACTGAGAAATCCGCTGCTGAAAAAGTAAAGGATCCGGACTGGATCGCACACCGGTCTCCAAAGTCATGGGCTGCAGGATTAAAACTTGATGGGAAACCTTTAGTGAAGGGGGATAACTGGTATTTTGTCGCAGCTACAGGTGCAACGACAAAAAATCTGAAAAATCCACAGGAAAGAAAGTATGCATATCATGGGCAGAGTGGAACGGCGACGCTCCCTGCGCAGCTGGATGTATTTGATTATATTGATGGTCAGGTGGCAGCTGTGACGGTGACAATTGGCGGGAATGATGCGGGATTTGCGGATATTATAAAAGTGGCGGTAGAAGATACTCTTACCAAGGGAAATGGTCTGAAAGCAAAGATAGATAAACTCACAGCAGATCTCAATAACAGCGATTCGGAAATTCAGTCAAATATCAGACAGGCGTATAAGGATATTTGTGAAGCGGCCGGCTCAGCACCGGTCATTGTGATCGGGTATCCGTATCTCATGTATAGAGAAGCAAAAGAAATCCCGATTTATATCAATAATACAACAATAGCGAGACTGACGAAGGAACAGATTAAACAGATTAATAGTGTATACGAACTGCTTAACAGAAGGATGAGTAATCTCATAAGTGTACTGCAAAAGGATGGATATGAGAATCTAACGTTTCTGGATATGGCATCCAGTAGTCGTAAGCACGGCCTTGGCTCCGGCGCTGCATCGTATATCGGGGAGATTAGGATTGCTCCGTCCCTTTCAGAGGATTATTCCAGCACCCTGACTGCAATCAGTTCATCGCTGCATCTGAATGAGAAAGGGAGTGAACTATATACTTCCAAGGTACAGGACAAAATAGATTCTTTGGAACTTAGTAACAGAGGTACGGTTTTTTCGGATGGAAGATTCATGATAGGGGCAGTGGGGGTGAGTGCTGTTCTTGTGGTCTGCGCAGTCGTGTTCTACAGGAAAAGAAAACTGCAACCGAATAAATAGATGAGAGGTTATTATGTCTGCAATTAAAAAATCTATGATTACAGCGGTATGCCTGGCGCTCTGTGTTGTGTTGCCCCAGGCATTTCATTCGATTCCCAATGCGGGGGCGATTTATTGTCCGATTCATATACCGGTGCTCTTGTGTGGTCTGATTTGTGGGTGGAAATACGGACTGCTCTGCGGAGTGGCGGGACCGGTGTTTTCGTCCCTGTTTACCGGCATGCCGGCGGTGGCGTATCTGCCGCCGATGATGATTGAGTGCGCCGTGTACGGGGCGGTCAGCGGAGTGAGAATTCCGCATTTTTTAGCATATGCAGGGAAGGCTGGGGAAGAGAAGGAGCCGGTGGAATCAAAGACAGGTGTCCGGCTTTATATCCGTTTGATTCTTGCCATGCTTGCCGGCCGGGTGGTGTCGGGAATCGTGAAAGCATTGATTTTTTCACCGGGAAGTTATACAATGACTCTGTGGGTGACCGGATATTTTCTGACCAGTCTGCCGGGAATTGTCATTCAGCTTGTATTGATACCGGCGATTTTGTATATGCTCAGGAAGTCGGCGGTTATCCCGGATTATGCATATTAGAAATGAGGAAATTATGAACATATTAGTGATTGATGCGCAGGGGGGCGGACTGGGAAAGCAGTTGATTGCCATGATAAAAAAAGAATTGCCGGAGGAGAAGATTACGGCAATCGGCACGAATTCGGCGGCGACGGCAGCGATGTTGAAGGCGGGCGCGAATGAGGCGGCAACCGGAGAGAACTCAGTGGTTGTAGCCTGTAGAAAGGCTGATGTTATTATTGGACCAATGGGGATTATCATTGCCGATGCCATGCTTGGGGAGATTACACCGGCAATGGCACTGGCAGTGACACAGTCTGATGCGAAGAGAATTCTGATTCCGTTTCGCCACTGTGATAACTTTATTGTAGGGGTAAAGGATTTCAGCACGGGGAAGCTGATTGCTGAAGCGGTGGAACATCTGAAGGAAATATGCGGATGATTATTAATTTTTAATCTAATTTTAATGTTTCTTAAAAGACGGTTTAATTTACAAGTGTTAGAGTATTACTTGTAAGCGGCAAACAAAATATTAAAGGAGGAACATAAAATTATGGATGAATTTGAAAAGGTTGAAAGATTGAGACAGCGCGCAAACGTTACGTATGAAGAGGCGAGAGAGGCGTTGAAAGAGAGCGATGGAGATCTGCTGGATGCCATGGTTTATCTGGAAAAACAGGGCAAGGTTGACGCCCCAAAGGAGAGTACGCACTCGACGGAGTACGAGAAACAGTCTCAGTATAAAGATGTGAAAGAGACGGTCTCCGGTCAGGAGAAAAAAGAAGAGAAGCGAAGTTTCGGACAAAAGTTCAAACATTTTATTCAGATCGTGTGTAAGAAATTGCAGGAGAATTCCCTTCACATTGAGCACAAAGATGTAGAGGTGGTTTCTCTTCCACTCTGGGCGGTACTTCTGGTATTGCTGTTCACCTGGCATGTGGTTTGGATTTTGATACTGGTATCTCTGTTCTTTGACTGCCACTATCATCTGGAGGGAAAAGATAACATGGACTCGGCAAATGATGTGATGGAAAAGGCTTCTGCTGCGGCAGAGCATGTAAAAGATGAATTTGAAAAACTGTGAGGACACTATGAGTGCAAAGATTTTGATTGTTGAGGATGAGGAAAAATTAGCGAGATTCGTGGAACTGGAATTGGTGCACGAAGGCTACACAGTGGAAAAAGCAGGAGATGGCAGGGGCGCCCTTGAGATGGCGACCTCTGCCTCTTATGATTTAATACTACTTGATATTATGCTGCCGGGGCTGAATGGTCTGGAGGTGCTTCGGCGGCTGAATATGGAAAATCCGACCCCGGTCATTCTTTTGACGGCGAGAGATGCGGTGATGGACAAGGTTTCCGGTCTGGATGCCGGAGCCGTGGATTACATCACGAAGCCGTTTGCGATTGAGGAACTGCTTGCCCGTATCCGGGTGGCGTTAAAACTCCACGGCAGTGCTTCTCTTATGGCAAACGCGGGAGAACATGCAGGGGAAAATTCCGATGGGATTTCTACGGTTGACGGAAGTGTCTCCGGGCAGGAGGATGGTGTATATCACTGGAAGGAGTTGACACTTCATGTGCCAAAGCACACGGTGGACTATGCGGGGCATGTGATTTCACTGACTAATCGGGAATTTATGCTGCTGGAAACCCTGCTTGCCAATCGGGATATTGTATTGTCCCGTGACACGCTTTTGGAAAAGGTCTGCGGATATGAATATGTGGGAGAGACCAATGTGATAGATGTCTATGTGAGGTATTTGAGAAGTAAAATAGATGAAGTATACGATGTGAAAATGATACAGACGGTGCGTGGAGTTGGCTATGTGATCCGCTCCGGAATGTGAGGGTAAGTATGGAAAATCAGAATCGTCAGACAAAACGTGTCAGCTCGATTACAAGAAAAATGCAGTGGCAGCTTGTGGGAACGAAGACGCGGTTGATTTTTGGCTTTGATTTTTTGCTGCTATTAATTTTGACGGCAGGTTGGGCCTATATACAGGAAATTAAGGTTTTTGGAAATTTTGATATACACAGGAGTCGTGATCTGTTTACCGATACGGATTTTTACGGATTGATGTATTCGGTTACGGATGACAGGGTGGAAAAACTGAGGGTTGCCGCGGCACAGCCTTTGTTTGAAATTTTAATTGTGATTGGTGTTCTTCTCATTTTCCAGATTGTTTTTGAGATAATTATCCACTCGCTGGTTAAGCAAAGAAAAATAAAAAAAATTCTCAGCCCGATTAATGAAATTGCTCTTCAGGCGGACAAATTGAGCAGAATGATGTATGGGGACGATAAATTTGAGGTGCTGGAGGATGCGATAGATCACATTAAGCCGGAGGAGGAAGAACTGATTTCTCTGAATGACTCGGACCTTGCGGGAATTGAGGCGGCGATGAATAATCTATTGATTCGCATGCGTGAGACGAACCGGCAGCAGGCGCGTTTCGTCAATGATGCTTCTCACGAACTGCGTACACCGATTGCCGTGATACAGGGCTATGCTAACATGTTGGCGCGCTGGGGACGGGAGGACGAGAAGGTTCTGGACGAGTCGATTCAGGCGATTGCGCACGAGGCCGACCATATGAATAAACTGGTTGAGCAGCTTCTTTTTTTGGCGCGCGGTGACAGCGGGCGGACAAAGTTGAACCGGGAACCGATTGCCCTAAATGATATGATGCAGGAAATCTATGAGGAATCATTTATGATTGACGAGGAGCACCCGTATCAGTTTTTGAAAAATGATGAGGCGCTCACTATTGAGGCGGATGCGACACTACTCAAGCAGGCAGTGAGGATTCTGATTGACAATGCTGCTAAATATACGAAAAAGGGCGATGAGATTATTCTTGGTTTTGGAAAGACAAAAGAGGGGAATACTTATATTCAGGTACAGGATACGGGAATTGGGATGTCACAGGCGGATGTGGAGCATATGTTTGACCGCTTTTACCGCTCTGACGAGACGAGAAATGTGTCCGGAACCGGACTGGGACTTTCGATAGCCAAGTGGATTGTGGACTCGCACGGCGGTCATTTTGAGATTTTGTCGAGAATGGAACTGGGGACAAGAGTTAGGATTGTTTTGTGAGTTATTCGCTTTAAAATTAAAAAAAGCGAATAATAAATGTTTTAAAACGAATAATTATTGACACAAAGCGAATAAAAAGGTATTATATTACCAAAATGGGGGTGTTATTATGAAATTTGATGAAGAAAAGAAACGTTCTATAATATTTTATATATTGGAAAAAATAAATCAGGGGGAACCTTCTGTTACCAAAACGGTATCTGAAGCATTTAGTGTAAATCAAAATACAATACACACTTATATTAATAGTTTAGTCCGTGACAACATTATTGAGAGAATTAAGCGCGGGCAATACAAATTGGTCAGTAATGAATTTGTATATGAGATAAAACGCAGCGCCGGAGATCTGGATAATGACACGTATGCATATAGTAAATGTCTGCATAGTCATATTGAAAATCTGGAATCGAATGTGCGACAGATATGGAGTTATACATTCAGTGAAATGATTAATAATGTTATGGATCATTCAGAAGCTGAAAAAACTGAAATTGTCATAGAACAGGATTATTTGAAAACAACAGCTATCATTTCAGATAATGGAATTGGGATTTTTAATAAGATAAAATCCCATTTTGGATTTGAAACTGTTGAAGATGTGATTTGTGAATTGTTTAAAGGAAAATTGACAACAGATACCGTAAATCATTCAGGGGAAGGTATATTTTTTAGTTCAAAAATGATGGATGATTTTTTTATTGTTTCCAGTGGGAAGATTTTTTCAAATAATAAATATGATAATAGCAGAATTATTGATATTGCTGCTGAAAATCAGAAAGGAACCAGTGTAATTATGTCACTGTCCAATTTTACTCATAAAATTCCGGGAGAAATTTTTGATTTGTATGCCAATGTGGATGGTGGATTCACGAAGACGCGAATCCCAATGAAAAACATTTTTGACACAGCTCCGGTATCAAGGTCGCAAGCGAAGAGAGTGTCCAACAGACTGGAAAAATTTAAAGAGGTTATTATTGATTTTGACAATGTTCAGTGGATGGGACAGGGGTTTGCCCATCAACTTTTTGTGGTATTTAATAACGAACATCCTGACATTAAGATTATGCCTGTCAGTATGAATGAAGATGTCACGAAAATGTATAATCATGTAGTGAATACAGAAATACAGTCTTAGATTACGGAATATTAATTCTGAAATGATTTTGGGAGAATGAGTGTGGAGGGTAAGGAAAATGGAAGAAAAGAAGAGAGAAAAAAGACAGCATGTGTTGACGGGAATTATAATTTTTAGTTTTTTAGTATTTGTTGCCGGTCTGTTTTTTGCCGTCACCGAGGGGATTCCTTATCAGGATCCGACGCCGGAACTGTTACAAAAATATCAGACCTATATTGTCATTGGATGGACTTGCATGGGGCTGGGAGCTTTCAGTTGTTTGATTGGCTGCATTGTGAAAACGATTTTAATTATAAAGGATAAGAGTGGAGAGCGGAAACTGCCGGTGAAGTGGCTGACACTATATTCTTTTTTGATAGCTGTAGTTAGTGTCGCTGTTATTATAGTCGGATCTGTGCTTGGAATCATGGATGATGGCTCTGAATTTTATAATTTAAGACCGGGCGAGCCAGAGGTGTTTGATTATTTGCTGGCGAATATGAGAGTCTATTTTGGTACAATGATTGTGTCTCTTGGTGCGTGGTTTGGAATTGTTTTATATAAAAAAATGGAGTTTAACCGCCGGAATATTTTTGCCTATACATTTTGGCTGTGTGGAATTTTTGCTATTGTATATTTGCTTTGTGTAATCGTGCTGGGTGGCATGATTTTAGGAGAATAGATGAGGTATAGTGTATGAATGCTTTAATTACAGGTGCGTCCTCCGGAATAGGGCGTGAAATGGCAAAGCTGCTGGCGCCGAAATGCCGTCAGTTAGTTTTAGTAGGAAGAAATACAGAGAGACTGGAGAAGTTGAAAGATGAATTGCTGGGAAAGGGTTCCTGTGATGTGATCACAGTATCCACAGATCTTACGGACAGAGATAACTGTATCCGGCTTCATCAGGCTTATCCTGACATTGACCTTTTTATCAACAATGCCGGATTTGGTGATTTTGGAGAATTTACAGGGACTTCTCTTGACAAAGAATTGAACATGATTGATACGAATGTGAAAGCCGTGCATATTTTAATGAAATTATATCTTGTGGATATGGTGAAAAGAAATCGCGGACACATTCTCAATGTTGCCTCCATTGCAGGATTTATGCCGGGACCGCTGATGGCGACTTATTATGCGACAAAATCTTACGTTGTCCGATTGTCAGAATCAGTGAGAAAAGAGTTGCAAAAAAGAAATTCAAAAGTAAAAATCAGTATTTTGTGTCCGGGACCTGTTGCTACCAATTTTGATAAAACAGCAAACATTGCTTTTAATTTTAATGGAACAGACGTAAAAAAGGTTGCGCGGTATGCCCTCTCGCATCTGAATCAGTTTTATATTGTTCCGGGCCTTCCGATTCGTGCATCGAAGGCGGTTATGAAGTTGCTGCCGACACCACTGATTTCAGAAATTGTGTATTATTTACAGAGTAGAAGAAAGGATAAGAAATGACACTAAAGTTTCCGATTCTTATGGTTCATGGCATGGGCTTCAGGGATTATAAACATCTGAATTATTGGGGCAGGATTCCCAAAACTCTGTCTGATATGGGATGTCAAATCTACTACGGAAATCAGGACAGCAATGCGGCGATTGAGACGAATGCGGCGAAAGTGGCTGAGAGAATACAGGAAGTCTTAACTGAGACAAAATCAGAAAAAATAAATATTATTGCCCACTCTAAAGGCGGTTTAGACGTAAGGGCGGCGATTTGTGAGTATCAGTTGGATGATGTGATTGCTTCTGTCACAACAATCAGTACACCACATCATGGCTCTAAGACAGTAGATGCTCTATTGCGCTTTCCGGATATTTTTGTGAAAATTGTGGGTGCCTGTACGGATTTGGTCTTTAAATTTTTGGGAGATAAATCTCCTGACTCCTATCAAGTATTTCATTCTTTTACAACCACAAAAGCAAAAGAATTTAATTTGAAATATCCGGCGAGTGATAAGATTTTTTGTCAGAGTTATGCCTTTGTGATGAAGAACATATTTAGTGATTTGTTTTTATGGTTTCCATATTTGGTAATTCGGTTGGCAGAGGGAGAAAATGATGGTCTCTTATGTCCGGATTCAGTGAAATGGGAACATTTCAGAGGAATTGTTCGAAGTAATTCCCATAGAGGAATTTCGCACTGTGACGAGGTGGATATGAGGCGACATCGGTTTACCGGGAAAGACGGGGACGGAGTGTCGGATATTGTTGAGTTTTATAGGAATGTAGTGCGTGAGCTCGCTGAGCGAGGATATTGATAAAGTGAATCCGGGGGATAAAAAGATCCCCTGGATTTTTTTGATTTCTCCTATATTTTGGCATTGAATGTGTGCGTATTTGCTGGAAAACTCACAAAATATGAGAGTTGAAATAATGATGTGCTTCATAACGGAACAAAATCACTTGCATGTTAACGGTAAATGTAGTATACTGTCCTTGCAATAATAAAACAGACGGGAGCTTGTGTTACAGGCTGAGAGGAAGGTAGAACCTTCGACCGATAACCTGATTTGGATAATGCCAACGTAGGGATGCCTGCATACAGTGTGTGTTTTACGGGAAGTTACCAAGTTAGAGGCTTCCCGTTTTTTTTGCGTGAAAAACTCCGCCTTTGAGGAATGAGAATGTGGAGTGAGAATGTGAAGTGAGGAGGTGAGCACATGGTAAAGGTGAACGGAAATCAGGCAGAGGTTGATGGTATGACAGTTGCCGAATATCTGGAACAGGCAAATTTTAATCTTGAACGCATTGTGGTGGAACGCAATGAAGAAATTGTGCCAAAGGCACAATATGAAGAGGTAATATTGCAGGACGGAGATGTTGTGGAAGTGATTAGCTTTGTGGGAGGTGGATGATATGATTCCGACAGAAGAAGAAATGCGGGAAAAATTAAGAAAGAAGGAAAGAAAGATGAAGGATGATACACTGATAATTGGCGGTCACGAATTTCAATCACGATTTATTCTTGGCTCCGGAAAATATTCCATGAATCTCATAGAAGCAGCGGTAAAAGATGCAGGTGCACAGATTATTACACTTGCTGTCCGCCGAGCTAATACGAAAGACCAGGAGAATATTTTAGACTTTATTCCCAAGGGAGTTACGCTTCTCCCGAATACCAGTGGAGCAAGGGACGCCAAAGAGGCGGTCAGGATAGCGAGAATTGCAAGGGAACTTGGGTGTGGAGATTTTATAAAAATCGAGATTATGAGAGATTCTAAATATCTGCTTCCGGATAATGATGAGACAATTAAAGCGACGGAAATTCTGGCAAAAGAGGGCTTTGTGGTCATGCCATATATGTATCCGGATCTGAATGTCGCAAGAGATCTGGCAGATGCCGGAGCGGCTGCTATTATGCCTCTTGCCTCTCCGATTGGTTCAAACAAGGGTCTTGCAACTAAGGATTTTATTCAGATTCTGATTGATGAAATTGATTTGCCTATTATTGTGGATGCCGGAATTGGTAAACCCTCTCAGGCGTGCGAGGCAATGGAGATGGGAGCGGCTGCGATTATGGCAAATACGGCACTTGCTACGGCCGGTAATCTTCCGATGATGGCAGCGGCATTCCGTCAGGCAATTGAGGCGGGACGTAAAGCGTACCTTGCCGGACTCGGCAGAGTTCTCACCCGCGGGGCATCTGCCTCAGATCCGTTGACCGGATTTTTAAGGGATTAGAAAACGTTGACAGAAGGTGACAAAATGGAAAATCAATTTTTGGTGGATTCCGGAAATCTTTCTCCGGAGGCACTTGAGAAAAAACATAAGTTAGAGACAGACCCATCTTTTCGGACCGACCATATGGAGTACATGCCGGGGATGGAACAGATTCAGTCTGATGTATGTACCCGGGTTATGGAGCAGATGAATGCATATGACTCCAGTCAGTATACCGCAAGGGATGTCAGGGTGGCACTCGAACACGAGACCTGTTCTGTTGAAGATTTTAAGGCATTATTATCTCCGGCGGCTGAGCCGTTTTTGGAGCTGATGGCGCAGAGGGCAAGAATAGAGACAAGCAAACACTTTGGTAATACCGTTTATTTGTTTACACCGTTGTATATTGCAAACTATTGTGAGAATTATTGTGTGTACTGTGGTTTTAATTGCTACAACCATATCAGCCGGATGAAACTTACCGCAGAGCAGCTTGAGAAGGAAATGAAAGTGATTGCGGACAGCGGTATGGAAGAAATACTTCTGCTCACCGGTGAGAGCCGTGAACAGAGTGATGTGGAATATATTGGTGAGGCCTGCAAACTTGCGAGAAAATATTTTCGCATGGTCGGAATTGAAGTATATCCGGTCAATACCGATGAATACCGGTATCTTCACGAATGTGGCGCAGATTATGTGACTGTTTTTCAGGAGACATATGACACAAAGCGCTATGAACAACTGCATCTTATGGGACACAAGAGAGTGTGGCCGTATCGGTTTGACGCACAGGAGCGTGCCCTGATGGCGGGGATGAGAGGAGTAGCATTTTCTGCGCTTCTTGGTCTCTCTGATTTTCGAAAAGATGCGTTGGCAAGTGCATTGCATGTTTATTATTTGCAGCGCAAATACCCGCATGCCGAGATGTCATTGTCCTGTCCTCGACTTCGCCCAATCATTAATAATGAGAAAATTAATCCACTGGATGTTCACGAGAAACAGCTTTGCCAAATTATTTGTGCATATCGGATTTTTCTGCCATATGTGGGGATTACTGTTTCGTCGAGGGAGAGCAGTGCATTTCGCAATGGCATTGTGAAAATTGCAGCGACGAAGGTTTCAGCGGGAGTATCTACTGGAATCGGGGACCACGAGAGCAAATATAGTGGGAAAGAATCAGATGACAGACAGGGCGACGAGCAGTTTGAGATTGCGGATGGGCGAAGCCTGACCAAAATGTATCGGGATATAACGGATGAGGGGCTGCAGCCGGTCTTAAATGATTATCTCTATGTGTGAGGGAAAAGTTATGAGGAAGATGGATACGACATTTTATTTTATTACCGATAGTACAGGATTTTCAGAAGAAGAGTTTTTGTATCGGGTAGAGCAGGCTTGTGAAGCCGGAGTTACATTGCTTCAACTGCGTGAAAAGAATAAATCTACGAGAGAGTATATTTCTCTTGCCGAGAAAGTTCATGCTGTCACAAAAAATTATCAAGTACCACTCATTCTTGATGACCGCCTTGATGTGGCACTTGCGATGGGGGCGGAGGGAGTTCATCTCGGACAGAGTGATATGCCGATAGAAACTGCACGAAGATTGGCAGGAGACGATATGATTATTGGTGCGACGACCAAAACGGTTCCTCAGGCAATGGAGGCATATGAGCAGGGAGCGGATTATCTTGGAGTGGGGGCAATCTATCCTACAACTACTAAGGTGAAAACGGTACTGACATCCACGGATACACTTCGCGATATTTGTGATGCTGTGCCAATTCCGGTCAATGCGATTGGCGGCCTGAATAAAGATAATATTGATATTCTTGCCGGCATTCCGATTGCAGGAATCTGTGTGGTGTCTGCTATTATGAAAGCGGAAAATCCGAAGAAAGCAGCAGAGGATTTGTACCAAAGAATGAAAGAACTTGGTATCGGGTAAATAAAAGCGGCAGATTGGGGGCACCACTTTTTGTCGCTATAAAAAAATGATGCAAAGGAGAGAAAAGGTGAAAACAGCATTATCAATCGCAGGAAGTGACTCCTGCGGAGGCGCCGGCATTCAGGCAGATATTAAGACGATGACGATGAATGGTGTTTATGCAATGAGTGCAGTGACTGCACTGACAGCGCAAAACACGACCGGCGTAAGAGGAATTCAAGAATCTTCTCCTGAATTTTTGAGGGAGCAGATAGATGCCGTATTTGAGGATATTTATCCGGATGCGGTGAAGATTGGCATGGTATCATCGGCGGAACTGATTGGTGTAATTGCAGAGAGACTGCGATATTATAAGGCAGAGAATATTGTGGTTGACCCGGTTATGGTTGCCACCAGTGGTGCTTCTTTGATAAAGTCAGAGGCTGTCAGAGCGCTGACCGAAGAATTATTTCCACTTGCTACTGTTATTACGCCCAACATTCCCGAGGCTGAAATTCTGTCAGAAATGCCTGTTTCCGACAAAACAGATATGATGGAGGCAGCGAAGAAAATTCATGAAAAATACGGCTGTGCTGTTCTGCTCAAAGGAGGACATAGCACAAGTGATGCTTCTGATTTTTTGGCTGCTGATGACAGATGTGAGTGGTTTGAGGGGAAAAGAATAGACAACGCCAATACACATGGAACAGGGTGCACCTTGTCTTCTGCCATCGCCTCGAATCTCGCCAAAGGGTTCGAACTCGGAGAGTCGGTGAAAAGGGCAAAAGAATATATTTCAGGGGCACTTGCTGTGATGCTTGATTTAGGGAAAGGTTCCGGACCATTACAGCACAATTATATTTTGTTTTGAAAGGAGAATATTAAAAATGAGAGAGTACAAAACACAAATGGAAGCTGCAAGAAAGGGGATTGTTACTCCGGAAATGAAAGCAGTTGCCGCTAAAGAATACAGAACGGAAGAGGAAATCAGGGACTGGGTAGCAAAGGGGCAGGTTGCTATTTGTGCGAATAGATTGCATGAGTGCATAGAACCGAATGGCGTTGGCTCGATGCTTCGTACAAAGATTAATGTGAATCTGGGGGTATCCAGAGATTGTAAAGATTATGATATTGAGATGAAAAAGGTAATGGCAGCAGTTAATATGGGAGCAGAGGCGATTATGGATCTCTCTTCTCATGGAAACACACAGCCGTTTAGAAAAAAGCTTACGTCAGAATGTCCGGCCATGATTGGTACTGTCCCGGTCTATGACAGTGTGATTCACTACCAGAGGGATCTGGCGACGTTGACGGCGAAAGATTTTATTGATGTGGTTCGCCTGCATGCGGAGGATGGAGTCGATTTTGTGACGCTTCACTGCGGGATAACAAGGAAGACAATTGATCAGATTCGCAAGCACAAGAGAAAGATGAATATCGTATCTCGCGGTGGTTCTCTTGTTTTTGCGTGGATGAGCATGACCGGGGAAGAAAATCCGTTTTACGAATATTTTGACGAGATTCTTGAGATATGCCGGGAATATGATGTTACGATTTCTCTCGGTGATGCGTGTCGTCCGGGCTGCCTTGCGGATGGAAGCGATGTGTGCCAGATTGAGGAACTTGTGCGTCTGGGCGAACTCACAAAGCGCGCATGGGAAAAGGATGTTCAGGTAATGGTTGAGGGACCGGGACACATGCCGATGGATCAGATTGAAGCGAATATGAAAATACAGCAGACTATCTGCATGGGAGCACCGTTTTATGTACTTGGTCCGATTGTCACCGATATTGCACCGGGGTATGATCACATTACATCTGCTATCGGTGGTTCGATTGCTGCCGCAAGCGGAGCTGCCTTTCTCTGCTATGTAACTCCGGCAGAGCACTTGGCACTTCCGAATGTCGAAGATGTGAAACAGGGGATTATTGCCTCCCGCATTGCCGCACATGCTGCGGATATTGCCAAGAAAATTCCTCATGCAAGAGACTTGGATGACGCTATGGCAGATGCCAGAAGAACTTTTGATTGGGACAAACAGTGGGAGTGCTCTCTTGATCCGGAGACAGCAAAAGCAATTCGTGACAGCCGCGCACCGGAACAGGAAGACAGCTGTTCAATGTGTGGAAAGTTTTGTGCCGTCCGCAGTATGAATAAGGCATTAAACGGGGAATATATTGATATTTTGTAATGATTCAGCATCCACATGAAAATTCCATCCGGAAAGTAAGCTCTCTGTCCGAAATTCCCATGTTTTTACATGGTGCTGAATAGGTATAAAATGTCAACTTTTCTCGTCTGAACAGCAGGTATATCCGTCTGAACAACAGTAGAT
>CAMVIN010000031.1 GCA_947167565.1 uncultured Clostridia bacterium
ATATGCTCCGCAATAAACGACTTTCCAATCACCTTTTTCATGCCGGGTATTAACTTCCCCAATGTCTTAAAATACGGCTCATGATGCTCGGATTTCACATCAAAATACGGGGTTCCATATGTACCATCCTGATTTTGCGAAAACATGGAAAAATTATCACATGGCACTGTATCTCCATCCCATACCATATAATATTCGTCCTCACAAAAATCTGCATATGACATCTTTAAGAATTGCTGATAATACCATCCCGTACCGCGGCGACCAGCTTTATACCCTAATACATCCTCTCTCACGCTGTGCACATCATCCATCGGCAAAATAGAGTTTTCGTCTATAAATCCCACTCGCTCAAAATCTTCATCATGATACACCCCCGCCTCTTTTTCTTTCTCTAATAATTCACCCACCTCCTCACTACCGACAAAATAGACTTTCCTTGCCGGCAAATAATGAATCAGTCTGGCGTGCAGATCCGCCACTCTCTCAAAATCTCTTGGCGTCACCAAAATCAAAGCATTGTAATCAACAACATCTCGTTTTCCCATATTGTTTCTCTCCTTTTCCAAATTATATGGATTCCAAAAAGCAATCCAATATTTCAGTCGCTTTAACCGCCCCTTTATCGCTCAAATGATCACTGTCATGAAAATCCTCATCAATAAAGTCTTCAACATCATTCATATCTATCAAATATACCGGATACGGGATTTCATCCAAAACCCGAAACAATTCTTCTTTGAACATTGGATTCAAAAAAGAACGATACAAGCCGGTGAACGGGAAAAAACAACAACAGGTATAATCTGATGAGATGACATAAATTCTATCATTTCAAAAAGTATTTGTTTATTTTCCTCTCGCGTACCCTTATATGCATACAGTCGGTTGTGCTGTTCTGCTCTCGCCCTTGCCCCTTCATACTTCTGTTCTGTCGACAAATGCAACCAAGGCGTAGTCTCAACTCTCTGCAACAGTCCCCCCAATATATCCGGACCGGATTCTGCAATTACTTTCTTCAACCAATCTTCACAAAAAGCAGACATAATTTCTTTTTGATATCTCTCACAATCAAAAGAAACCTCTGACAGCCTATCCCATGTCTGTTCTGAGGGCGACAAATGATGTGTATCCCGCCAAAGCGGTTCATATACTTTGCGAACCCACTTACTTTCTTTTTTACTTTTGCTTAAATCCTGATAAAGGGCATAATATCCGATTGCAAGTATACATCTTTTTATTGGACAGCGGCCTTCCAAAACAGTTTTTTTATATGGCAAAAATCATAATATAAATCCTGGGATTGAACAGAAAAATTAATAAAATCATTTTCTCCGCCGGATAAATTATTGATTTTAATCCCATCCATTCCATAAGAAGAGCCCACAATTATATTTGATGTGCCTCTTTAACGATTCCTCTCATGCATATGCGCCAAAAAATAATACTCATAATTTTGAACGCCATAATCAAGTGCAATATCAATTAGCCCATCAAAGTATTCTGTGGAATAATATTTCATAAGTTTCTCCTTCAAAACAATCAATATTCGGTCTCCCACCACCACAAGTTCCGGTTGACAATTGGGAAAAACCACGGTCAGTGATAAGCGCTAATCATTAATCTTGGTTTCTCTTGCAATATATGCTTTTTGTAACCTTGCAAAGTATTCATTTCTACACCTTCAATATCCACCTTAATATGCTATCTCTTCACTGATATCTTCATCATGCCGGCTGTATTTTTCTTTAACTTTTCAAATACTTCACCAGTTTTAACGGAATCATTTTAAAACGATTATCTCCAGTCTCTCATAAAGCCACCGAGTTCTCAATGTTTTCTACATTTTTATCATCAATCAATGTCGAATAATACTATTAATAGCATAATAATTTGTGCCATAACCGTATCACTATCCATTTTCCCAAAAATCATCTCATGAATTGTATGCATCCACTTTACATTTTTAAGAGAGCGGGCAAGTACACTTAGGCTGGAAAAATAAAAGTCAGATCCTACTCCTTTTTTTTCTTTATATAATGCCGGAAATAATGAGAATACTGTTGCAGATACCCCCACCCATGTAATATATATATTTTTTTCGATTTCATCCTTCAAAAATACATACTGTTTTAAATAAAATAACATATTGTCTGCCCAAAAACGTCTTAAAAACAAATCTGTATTTTCCGAAAAATCCTTTTTCCAAATATCATACAAGCCCTTTATCAAAAAAACTTTTCTTCCGTCTTGTGCCAAAAAAATGGTTGAATTTCAGTTATAACACTTTTATCAGCTTTGTCTTTCTGTATTGCATCATAATATGCATACTCGATTATTTCTGATATTTGTCCCCATATAGCGACATTAGAACTTTGTGAACATTCTTCCCGAAGTGACATAAATTCCGCAATAAGAGATGGTACCCCATCTATCCTTTTCCACAATTCATCATAATCACCTTTTTTTAAAATTTCTCTCAGATCCAGTGACAAATACAGACACGTAGATAGGGCAACTCCCAAAGGTATGTCCTTATTTTGAATCAATTCCATTGCCCATGCGCAAAATTGAGCAAACTCAAACAAGATAATTTCCTGATGAGTTTCAGGTGATTTTGTCGTGTCAATCTGTAATCTTAAATCCTCACGCATTTCATAAAGCAACCGAATAACCTGCTCGCACTCAGATGACAACATCAAAAAATATGATTTTTGGTCCAACGTAAGTTCTAAACGAGGAAATTGTTTACAACCTATACTCATATGCTCTTCACCAAGATTCTTGTATACAGAACAAAGACCTTCTGAATCCAATGCCACACAAGCTTCATCACACCCTAATCGAAAAGACCAGCCCAAACTTTCCTGATATTCCAGATGACTATTCAAGACAACCCCAAAATCATCTTTGATATTTTTATAATATTCTGCTGTCGCATCGTCTATCAAAACTGTCCAGCCATGACAACAGTTGCAAAGGCACTCTGAACCAACACATTGAAATTCATCATATACATTTGTTTTTATATTCATGCTCAACTTCTCCTCATTACGTTGCAATTCTTTTTATCCCTTTTTACCCAGATAATCTAAGCACTTCCACTAAACACAATTTTTAAAATCTTACTTAATTGCTTTTTATATGTGTATTCCTCCATAGCTACCCGGGCATTCCTCGCAATCTCCTCTCTCTCTTCTTCATGGGAAAGAAAATACTTAACCTTCTCCATTGCATCCTCAATGCTTTCGTACACAACACATTCAATATTCGGTCTAAAATACTCTACAAGTTCCGGTTGATAATTAGATAATAGAAAACCTCCTGCACCCATGATATCCATAGCTCGAAGTGGTATTCCTGATGATATTCTTTTATACGTAATATTCAAATTTATTTTGCTTGTTTTATACACTTTGTATGCACTTTCATAAGGTTCAACCGCTCCCCTAAAATCAACTTTATCCAACACCGGGTCTTGTATCGGTGAATACAGAGCCACCTGATATTTCTGCGACAGCATCCAAAGCATTTTTCTTCTCTCCTTCCTTGCGATTTCCTTGCAAAGAAGGCTCTGAAGGCCTTCCTGATACTGTTCATAAGAATAAACAAATTCTCCTTCACTTTTCAACTGTGTAAATTCACAAATTTTTTCATCAAGCAGTTCATCTATAAAATAGGCACCATATGTATTTTGTTGAGTATCAATAATACTATTGATTATTCCGGATTCATATGATGACAACCTGGAATCCAGTATTTGAAAATCCGACGGATAAAGCGTTCCCACAAACGCTACCTCAGCACGATAAGCTTTTTTATCCATACCCGATAGTTTGATTCGATCCAGCCTCTCTACATTGGCAGCCAGCAACAAATGATAAAGATTCTTTATTCCCAATTTTTTTCCCCTCAAATAGTCTCTGTTATCAAACATAAAAATATAATTTGTCGGGTAATAAAGTGACCTTTTGTACATATCATATCTTATCCCGCCATCATAAACCCAGGCTATATAAGGAATATTTTTGTCATAACAGCAATCTGCAATATCAGGTTTAAAGTTAAAGGAAAATGCAGCAGAAAACTCACCTTCAGATAATGCCTTTTCAATTCCTGGACGCAATACCTCCTTTTCCTGAGCATACTTATAACTAAAAGTGTAGTACTCAATTCCAATCTCAGATAAAGATTCTTTTAAGTCACGGTATGCATACCCGTCCCATTCAACAAGCAGTATTTTCATCCTATATCTCCTTTTCAAACCGCAAAAATCACAAAATCTGCCGGCCAAGCCACTCTCCCATTAAATCTCAAATACAATTTGTAATCGTCTCTCATGTCACAAATTAGTCTTGGAATATCAAAAATATCTGCTGGTCTGTGATAAGCACTAATCATTAATCTTGGTTTCTCTTGTAATATATGCTTTCTGCACCCCTTCAAAGCATCCATTTCTGCACCTTCAATATCCATCTTAATTATGCCTATCTCTTCACTGATATCTTCATCAAGAGAAACAACCTCAACTCGCACACGACCGTTCTCGGCCATCCGCGAGCCTCCTCCTGTCGGAATCTCATCATCAACAAACATTTCTTTTTTTCTGTCGCTCACACCAGCCTGTCGGTATACAACATTTATCATACCGGCTGTATTTTTCTTTAACTTTTCAAATGTTTCACCAATAATCTCATACGCATATATTTTTTTATATTGACCTCCATATGTATCAACAAGATCCAACATCGTATCACCAATATACGCTCCACAGTCTACGAACACATCATCCTTACCACATGTCATAATATCCAAATCAAAATAATCTGCAAAAACAGTTTCACGATAACCGGTCAACCAAGTCAAATCATAATCAAACCAATAATTCGCCAGTTTTAACAGAATCATTTTAGAACGATTGTCTCCCAGCCTCTCATAAAGCCACCGAAAATCTTCTGCGTGCTCTTTTACCATGTTAGCATAAACACGAATTAACGAAAAATCTTTTTCCTCATCATTTATTCTTCCCTCTAACCATGGAAATGCCAGCCCTCTGCGAAAGAATTCTCTCTCATTTAATGGGCGGTTCATAACCGCTTCTATCCCATTATTATAAATAGTTTCCACATCCACTAAACGGAAATAATCATATAAATTCCAGAACAAAGCATCCATTGAACCGCATTGTAACTGATGAGCAATACTACATTCCCATGTAGCAAGCAATTGCTTAAATTCACCTACATAGTCTGATAAATGTTCTTTATCTATAGCATCCGTCAATGTCAAATTTTGAATTCCAATATAACTAGCATGATATAATAAATAATTCGTCTGTGAAATAAATTGAGGTAGGTCTGCTACAATCCTATCATCTAAATTTTGTTTTGTAATAATCATTTCACATACATCATGCATAAAATTAACGGAATCACAAATAGTCTCCGCACTTTCTAAAATCTGATTAATACTTCTCATTTTGGATCTCCTTTCTAAAACAACTCCATTATTATCTACTGTCATTCACATCATTCATAATTTTCAATACATATTCCGCTCTATTATACCACGTATCATATTTGATAGCAGTCTCATATCCTCTACTAGAAATCACTTCCGCTTCTGTCGGGTGTTCCAGAAGCCATTTAACGTCAAGAGCCATCTGTCCGGGATTATTCAAATCAAAATAAATAATATTATATCCATCTTTATAGTGCTCATCTAAATATTCGCTCTTATCACTAACACAAAGTGCCCCATTTAGCATAGAATCAAAATTTTTCTCACTACATCCTTTTTTGTACCATGGTATATAGCATAATGAAATTTTCGCATCACCAATAAGTTTCATGCACTCATATATATTGATTCGTTTATGTATTCTAATGTTGTCTGAATATGGCTCATCGCACTCCCAGTTATCCCCATAAATATCAACATTAATGCCGGCCGAATCTAAAGCCTTTATTCCTTCCAGTTTAAAAAGTCTCCTTACCGTATGCTCGATATAGACAGCTGTAGCTTCAATTATTTCAAAAATCTGCTCATCACTAAGTTCAAAATGATAATTTTCCAAATATCTTATAATTGCTTCTTCCGTTGACGCCATAGGATTTTGAATCAAATAAGAAATTGTTTCCTTATACATAGATGAACCATAGTCCTCAAATAACTTTATAGGTGGATATTGTTCTATCTTATGCTGACAATTTCCCATATACAGCACATCAATTTTTCTGTCCTTATAACTCTTTATTACTTCAGTCTCGGTACCACCATTTGGCGAAAAATATACTCCGACAACTTTTTTATAATATTTCTTTATAAAGTCAACATGGTTTTTATCTAAAACAAATGCATATATATCGCATTTGGGATTTAACAATGTATTGCCATAGTGTCTGGGATGATCAACAATATAGTTAAAAACTGGGATTTCGTGTGATTTCCAAAAATTTGCGCCCTCTCCATTTTGCAAATCAATTCCAAGATTATTAAAAGTCAACATGCAAACATTATCTTTAGAAGTAAATTCATCAAACTCAGAACACTGATAAGTATCAGCTTCCCTTATATCAGCAATATAATAATTTATTTTTTTCTCTGTAAAATATTCTACAAATCTCTCTATAAAATAATCAAGCACATCAAGTGCTCCCAAAAAGACAACAATATTTAGCTTGCTTCTCGTTCCATTTATAAAATTATATCCCATAGTAATTGTTCTCCTTTCACCACTTTTTTCTATAGTAGCTGTTATTATACAATATCTTCCCCATCTCTATTCTCCCAAAATCATATTGAGCATATTCTCTATACTATAAGCAAACGACATTTCTTCAACCTGTTTCTTTCCATTTGCTGCAATTTCATTCCTTTTTTCTTTCTCTTTCAGGTAATATTTAATCTTCTCCCACAATTCTTCCGTGGATGTCCACACGTCCAGATGACTTCCGATTTCAAAATAGTCGGTCACCTCTGCCCGAAACTCCGTGAGCACAAAACCACCTTTATAGAGCACATCATATAGTCCCCTGTCTATCCCCGTATATCCCGCTTTATTTGCTAATACAATAAATATTCCATCCGAAATTCTGCATTTTTCTTTTTCTGTAATTTGATAAATCCTATCGTTCCATTTATATAGACTGACACCTTTATTTTTACAATAATCATGCAGCATATTCTCCTGATATCTCTCCACCTCACCGGCAAGATAAACTGATGCGCAGTACTCACTTTTCACCGTGTAGGATTCTATCACATTCTCTGAGTCCTGTTCTCTGTCCCAATTTTTCTGCAATTGCTTAACAACATCGTTATTCAGCACATCTGGAAGAACATTAGAGCCCCCCACAATGGCCTGATTTCTTATCAACTGTTCAACATACCCCCTTGTCCAATCTGACACTCCTGTTGTCAGTTTTTGCGCATAATCGCTTCTTTCCATAAAGAGCGGTGAATTGTCGAGACACGCCGGCGTCCCAGTCATTGAATTCTCCAGATATCCGGACGGAAGGAAAATGACAGCGCCCTGGCACCACATCTGCAGTTTCTGAGCCATCATGTAGTCATTTATAAAAATAATGTTGGATTCATATGCAGCCGCTTCTGTGTAAAAACCAGCCTGAGGAAGTGATGTAACAACAGAAATATAGCTGACATTTGCCTCATTACACCGGGCAGCAATTTCTTCCCAAAAAGATATCGTCATCACAAAATCACAGGCATTATCTTTCAGCCATCCGGATATGTCATTCCCTTTATTCGGGCTATCCAGAGATAATTCTACAACTTCCAGCCCCCACTCTTTCATCACTGTTTTACATTCCATCTCCTGCTGTTCACAGAATCCTTTGCACAATAACGCTCTCATATACCATCTTCCTTTTCCCTTATTTCATTGCAAGTGACTGACTAATTCGTTAATCAGGCAATCTTCCAATTCTTGAATATACTGATAATTATGTATCCGTTCACGATCTACCATGTCGAATATATTCGATGTCCCAAGTTCGTCGCATTTCAGATAAATTTTCCTCTCATCAACTAACTTGTTGTACAAAATAAAAAGATTTGTATCTGTGTGTGCCAGCAAATCGCAAGCACCACTCCTATGAGAAATCACACAGGCAAAATACGGAGCAACAGTAGCCAACTCGACAATAGAAGTTGACAGGGGCAATGTCCCCTCAACCATCACTTCGTATTTAAACCCGTTATAATTTGTATATACATCAAAGCCTTGCTCCTTGAACGCAATGGCAAGTCGTTCCCAAAAAGTCACAGGAATCATTTCCAGCGACTGAGCCACAGGCAATAATAATACAGATTTCCCAAAACATTTTTGAAACTCTTTATTATTTCCATCATCAAGAGGGCGCATTCTAGACGGAACCACTTCGCCTGTTAAATCTAAAATATTCTTCTCCTGCTCTATCATTGTCTTGCAGAAATCCGGGCAGTAGTATTTAAACCTGACATTCGCCCCCTGACAGATAACATCTGCCATATTAGGCATGGCATAAATAATATGGTCACGTTTCCAATACTTCCTGCTCATCATATACAATTGAAGAGCAAGCATCTCACTTGCGTCAAAATGCAAAGTACCGTCAATATCAGGGAAATACCCGATAATTTCTTTTTGAGGTTCTTTTATCACATAGAATAACTTAGGGCACCGATACTGTTCCTTATATGCACCAGCAAGAGAAGCCATCCATACGGTATCGCCCAAATGGGACGGACAAACAATAAAATCCGCATCAGGAAGCCTACTTGTACTTAATTCTTCATAAAGACACTCACCCACATTTATTAATTCTTTTATCTTTGGTTTTATCATCCATTCATCACTCATGAATCTTAGCCTCCTCGCTTTTGTTTCTGACTTCCTAAGTCCCATATTTCTTTTCCTCTATCTTAATAAGCGCATGGAATCATAGCACATTCTACCAGATCAAATAACTAATACTTTTTTCATAGTTGGTCTCCTTTGAATCCAATCTCCCCAATATGCCCACCCGGGTGATTCTTAAGGAAATCTTCCTTTTGCAAATTGAGTTCTTTGGCAATCTTCATTGCAAGCCCCTGCAAAACAATCAAATTCGGCGTAGTAGAGTTGTTCGGCATAATATTCCACAAATCACCCTCATGCACCAAGTCCAAAACGACAACATTGGAAATCTCCTTTGCAAGCGTACTCTCTTTTTCAAATGTGAGCAGCCACATATTTACATTCCGTTTCCGCAAAAGATGACTCAGCCAGATTGACTCCTGTGTCTCGCCGCTTTTTGTAAGAATAATTACCATATCCCCCTCTTTGACAACTCCCATGTCCCCATGAACTGCTGAGTTTGTATTTAAAAAATAGGCCTCCAACCCCAACGACTGCATAGAACCGACAAATTTTTCACACACCGGGACATTTTTTCCCAGCCCCGAAACGATAATTTTTCTGCCATTCTGTAATGTCTGCGCCCCTTCTATCATCCATCTTTCAAACAAATCCATGTCCATTGAATGAATCGAGTGTTCAAATTCTTTTAATTGTCTCTCAAAATATGTCACCATTACAAAACCTCCTCCAAATACCATAATCCGTTATAAAACGCACCGCAGATGGAATCATAATCCTGCCATGCATAGGTTGTCAGCGACAGCCAAATAACAGCATGCAACAGTTTTATTTCTATCTCATTGGCTCCTGTCAATTCAAAAAATAAATTCTCCATATCTTCCCACTCATTGGACAAAATATCCAACTGAACTCCACTGTCTTTCTCATCACTGATATGAAGGGAAAATTCTTTTAAATTGAATCGGTCATAATTTCCCACAATGGAATAGTAGACTTTTGCCCAGTCATATCTGACATCACCGTATAACTCTGTGAAGCCAAAGTATCCTCTTGGATCTATGAGAACCGGTCTCCCATCATCGCGCAACATCATATTGGAAAATGTACAATCTCCATGAATAAACACAAACTCTGTACAGTTTAGAACCAACTTCTCCAGTTTATCTTCTAATTCTCTTCTATAAAAAAACACATTGCGGCATTTGCGGCCGTTTACAATAATCTCTCTGTCTCTGGCAAATGGAACCAAATCCTGAATTTTCTCAAGACGCGCCATCGTTTTGTAATAGTAGTTTTCCTTAATACTAAATGTATCGACAGGTGCACTGACCAGTGTATGCAGTTGTTGCAGGGAAAAAATCAGTTGCTCTAATATTTCCTTTTTCTGCTCATATCCCAGTGAGTACTCATATATATTTTTTCCCTTGATAAATTCCATCGTAAGAGGAGACGTACCATAGATTTCCGGCAACACTTTAACCTTTAACTGCTTTGCCTTTTCATACCATGCACACTCTCTTGCAGCCAATTTCTCTCCCTGCTGCCCAATTGGATATTTTGTAAGAACATCTCCCTCTATCGAAATTTTGTTAAAAGGACGACATTTATTCTTTTCTAATTTCTCATATTCTTCAATCAGGCCAAATTCTTTTGTGCCAGACAACCCCACTTCATCACAGACAATCTTTTGCTGTTGCAGCCATCGAACCAGTTCACCACTATCCGGGATACCAGCAAGTCTTGACTTATCACGGAAAAGAAAAAAACCAGCCACTCCATGTTTACTTGAACTCACTTCCTTGAATCTGCTGTTTTCATAACTCCAACGACATGGAAAATCCTCCGAAATCCCCACAAAATCTTTCTTAGGCTGCTCTATTTTGTTTCTGTAACCTGCCGGGAGTTCAAGTGAATCTGGCAAAATCAAATCCGACCACACAAGCATAAATGGTTCTGCTTCCGGAATCAATTCGAGCGCCTGTGAAATTCCTGCACATGTCCCTGTACCGGCAGCGTCAACTACTTGATATTTTATTTTTGCGAATGCTTCCAGATATTTTCTCATCACTTCTTTCTTATAATCCGCAATAATAACAAATCTCTTATCCGAATATTGTTCAAACAAATGAAACAGCATTGGCAGGTTGTTTACCGGCACAAGTCCTTTCGGTTTATTTTCTGTCAGATATTTCAACCTTGTTCCTTTTCCACCTGCTTGTACTATGATATAATCCATATTCGCACCTTCTTTACTTTTCTTTTCTAATCATGGGCAACGCACATTCATCCCGGTTCAAATTGATCGCCACAGCCATATCAAGCCCGGACGGCTTTCTGTCATTAACTATTATTCTCTCGCCCATCGGCATATTAAATATAATATGGTCATAACGGACTTTTTTTTCTTTCAAAAATCTCAATGTGCCCTCTTTGTATTCGTCCGTACGGGAAGTCAAAATCAATATGTAGTCTTCTGCCGGCAATTCATCCAAATATTCTTTTGCGCCATTTAAAAGAGTATCAGCCCCATCTATTTTATACCCATTATGTTTTACAATTGTCCCATCCAGATCAAATATCCATGTCTTAGGAAGTGTGGATAGAACCATTTCCATGTTATATTCTCTCACCTGACCAAAATCATGAACCCCTATCGCCACATTTTTTCCCATAGTGCCACCTACTCTCCCAAAATCATATTGAGCATATTCTCTATACTATAAGCAAACGACATTTCTTCAACCTGTTTCTTTCCATTTGCTGCAATTTCATTCCTTTTTTCTTTCTCTTTCAGGTAATATTTAATCTTCTCCCACAATTCTTCCGTGGATGTCCACACGTCCAGATGACTTCCGATTTCAAAATAGTCGGTCACCTCTGCCCGAAACTCCGTGAGCACAAAACCACCTTTATAGAGCACATCATATAGTCCCCTGTCTATCCCCGTATATCCCGCTTTATTTGCTAATACAATAAATATTCCATCCGAAATTCCGCAGTTATCTTTTTCTGTAATCTGATAAATCCGGTCACTCCACCTGTATAGACTAATTTGTTTTTTTTGACAATACTCATGCAGCATATTCTCCTGATACCGCTCCACTTCGCCGGCCAGGCAGACCGCAGCGCAATATTCACTTTTGACCGTATAGGAATCTATCACTTCATCCCTTTCTTTTCCCCAGTTATTCTGCAATTCCTTTATGACGTCATCATTCAAAACATCCGGAAGAACATTGGAGCCTCCCACAATGGCCTGATTCCTAATCAACTGTTCTACATATCCCCTCGTCCAATCCGATACGCCGGCAGTCATCTCTTTCGCATAGTCACTTCGCTCTGTATAAACCGGAGAATCATCAAGGCATTCCGGTTTCCTTGTGATGAAGTTCTCCAGATACCCGGAGCCCAGATAAATGACCGCCCCCTGACACCAGTTCTGAAGTTTTTGTGCCAGCATATAATCATTTACAAAAATAATATTGGACTTATATGTTACTGCTTCTGTATAAAAATCAATCTGCGGAAGTGATGAGACAATAGAAATGTAACTGACATTCATCTCGTTACACTGTTTTGCAATTTTTCCACAAAAAGAAACTGCCAAAACAAAATCGCAGGGATAATTGCCCAGCCACTCCGTTATGCCAGTTTCCATATTAGTTTCACGCAAAAAAAACTCATTGACTTCCACGCCCCAATTTTCCAACGCTCTTTTGCATTCATCCTCCTGCTGTTCCCATATCCCCCGACACAATAATGCTTTCATATTAGCCTCCCTGCTTTTATTTCCGACTTCCCAAGTCTCATACCTTCGCAATCTTCACTTTTTTCCCTTCAAAAGCGAAACCGTATTTATATATTCTGTCTCTTGTCACACCAGCTGCCAAGAGATCTGTCTCATATTTCTTTTCTTCTATCTGAGCAAGCGCATTAGCCAGTGTATCATCCAGTGTCTTTTCATTATCTTCTTCATCAAAAACTTTAAACTCCATGATTACCGCATTTTCTTTCTTGTCAAACGGTTCCATTACAATATCATAGCGTCCATAGCCGCTCTCCCGATTGGAGCGAACGATATAATCCGACGCCTTTTCAACAATAAGCCCCAGAACAAGTCCATGATAAAAATTCTCAGGCTCCTTAGTCGACGGACGCTTCCCCGAATCGAAATAACTCATCGTATTTAGCACGATATCATTCATATAGAGGTTCATCCCTCTGATATCTCCCTGAAGCAGAGCAGCAACAAATTTAGATAACACTCGTCCCTTTTTAAACCAGCCCTTTATCAGTTTTTGAACCATCTTTTTCACTTCCAAATTGGTCAGTGACAGCCGATAAACCGGATCATCACCCGGATCATCACGAATGATGGAGTCAATCTTCAAATAACCGGAAGCAAGAAAAAGGCTCCAGACTGCATCCGGATCATCATCCAACTGGTCAAAGATAACTTGCTCATCTAATTCTGTCTCAACGCATTCTCCTTCCAACAGTTTTTCAAAGTCCATTTTAAAATCATATTCGCTTTCTCTCAGAAGTTTACTTATAAGTCCGTTGGAACTCGTATTCGCCCAGTATAAGTCAGTTTTCCCTGTCCTTAAGTATTGAGTTATAGACCAAGGGTTATAAATGTCTTTTAACTTTCCAAATACAAAACCATCATACCACAGTTTAACCGATTCCTTATCAGCCAGCCCTATTTTATCCATCGCATGAAACACTTCGTTTTCCGTAAAGCCAAACACATCCTCGTATATATTAGTCGATGACGTGATAACAACCAGATTATTCAAATCTGAAAAGATACTCTCCTTACTTATACGCGTGATTCCGGTCAATATCGCCCTCTCCATGTAAGGATTCGTCTTAAATGCATTGTTGAACATATTGCGAATAAATGACACCATCTCTTTCCAATATCCATTCAAATATGCTTCCTGCATGGGAGTGTCGTATTCATCTAAGAAAATCAAAACTTTTTTTCCGTAATATTTATATAATTGCATCGACAACGTATGAATAGCATCCTCTACTACATTCAAACATACTAATGATGTTTCTTCTTTTTGACGCAATAAAACATTCTGTGTACTTTTAAAATTTATCTTATCTGACTCAGAGATTTGAGAATTCATCAATTCTTCTTCGTACTGCAGATATATCTCAAGCAATAAAGAACAAATCTTTCCATATGCATCCTCAAATTTATCCTGCTTCACTCCGGCAAATGACAGACTGATCACTGGGTATGTCCCTTGCAATTCATGGTACTTTGCATTTTCCCAGATTGACAGTCCCTCGAACATCCACGCATCTTTCTTATGTTTCACAGAAAAAAAATGATCCAACATACTCATTGTCAGAGTTTTGCCAAATCGTCTCGGCCGGGTAATCAGTGTGACTGCATCCCTGTTTTCCCACCAGTCCTTGATAAAATAAGTCTTATCAACATAAAAATTGTCATATTCTCTCAACTGTCCAAAGTCCTGAACTCCTATTGCCACTGTTTTTCCCATACACCGCTTCTCCTTATTTCGTCAGGAAACTGTCCCAAAATATCCTCTCTGCTATTCTTATTTAAGTTATTTCCACATTTCGACATATTATAAACAAAGAGAATTTCTTATCTATTTCCAGTATATCACACAGCCACCCAAAAATCCACACTAACCTTGACATTCCCCACTTTTTTCCTTATACTATAACATGGTTCGATAGATAACACTAACCGATACACCAGACTACCAGGAGGAAATCAATTATTATGACAAAGAAACCAATTCTTACCTTAGAGCAGGTAAAAGAAATCGAAAAAACATATCCTACCCCTTTTCACATTTATGACGAAAAGGCAATTCGGGAAAATGCGAGAGCATTAAAAGACGCATTCTCCTGGAACAAGGGATATCGCGAATATTTTGCTGTAAAGGCAACACCAAATCCGTTTATTTTAAAAATTTTACAGGAGGAGGGCTGTGGCGTTGACTGCTCCTCTCTCACTGAGTTGATGTTATCCGAGGCGACAGATTTTACAGGAAGCGACATCATGTTCTCTTCTAATGTAACTCCTGTCGAAGAGTATAAAAAGGCTTCGGAACTGGGGGCTTACATTAATCTTGACGACTATACACACATTGACTTTTTGGCAGAAAATGTAGGAATTCCGGAGACCATCTTCTGCCGTTACAATCCGGGCGGAAAATTTGAACTGGGAACCGACATCATGGACAACCCGGGAGAGTCTAAATATGGGTTTACCAAGGAGCAAATGATTGATGGCTATAAAAAATTGATGGAATTAGGCGTCAAAAATTTTGGCATTCATGCATTTTTGGCCAGCAACACAGTGAGCAATGAATATTATCCGACGCTTGCCGGCATTCTCTTTGAACTCGCTGTGGAATTGAAAGAAAAGACCGGAGCAAACATCAAATATATCAATCTGTCCGGCGGTGTAGGAATTCCTTATACACCGGACAAAGAGCCAAACAACATCAAGATTATAGGTGAAGGAGTCCGCAAAAAATTCGAGGAAATTCTTGTCCCTGCGGGACTTGGTGATATAGCTATCTTCACAGAGCTCGGCCGCTTTATGCTCGGTCCTTACGGACAGCTCGTGACCAAATGTATCCACCAGAAGCACATTTACCGCGAATATATCGGAGTCAACACCTGTGCCTGTGACGTGATGCGACCTGCCATCTACGGCGCTTATCACCACATTACGGTACTCGGCAAGGAAAACGAACCGTGCGACCACAAATATGATGTGACCGGTTCTCTCTGTGAGAACAACGACAAATTTGCCGTTGAGCGCATGCTCCCGAAAATTGATATCGGTGACTATCTTGTCATTCACGATACCGGTGCTCACGGATATGCGATGGGTTACAATTATAATGGAAAACTCAAATCTCCGGAACTTCTTCTTAAAGAGGACGGCAGTATCCAGATGATTCGCCGAGGCGAGACAGCAAGAGATTATTTCTCCACCTTTGACTTCTGTGACATTCTCAAAAACATGAAGTACGACGATTGACACATCTTTGATGCGTCAACCGCACAGTTAAAATCTATTTCGCTTTCTTGACAGAGGACCACTTTGTATAGGTCCTCTGTTTTTTGACTTTTTTATATGCGCGAATACGGACATAAAAATTTTTCTTTGACGATACTTTGGAAATTGTGAGAGCACACCCCCTGCACAAATACTTCTTTCCCTTCTTCACAGTCTTTTTGTTGTTTGATTCGGCAGAAACACACTGGATCTGGTAACCGTCTGCCCCGGATACCTTTTTCCAGCGCAAAAAAACTTTTCTTCCTCTTCTTTTCACTCTGCGAAATGAGGTTTTTTTTCTCTTAAAAGACTTACTGACTGTCGAAGCCAAATTGGACGGAGTCGACACCATCTTTGTGACAACAACCACACGTTCGTCCTGCACATCCGCACTCCCGTCAGACTGTGAACCAAAAATCCCACTTTCTGAGTATCCGGACAACGCCCCACCACCCGTGACCAGACTCTGCGCCCCCGCCGATGCCTCTACGACCGGCTCCGGCTTTTTCATCACGGTAACTTGTCCACACGACTCAAATCTTCGCGCCTCATACGTAAAAAGATCATCTGGAGTAAACAGTACATCAAATGTTCCGGTTCCCGCCTCCGGCACACTCTGTGGCTCAGCAAATGACCATGTCCCCGGAACCTCTGCACTCCACAGCACATTTTCCGCAAAAATATCTGACTCTTCCAAAGTCTGTCCTTCCTCAATATCTGTTCCTGTCAGACAAATCTCCCCGCTCTTCCCGACGGAATAGGGGGCTTTCTGAAATACTCCATCACCCACTGTAACTACATCGCCATCCCCCACGAGAACTGCCCCCTCCTGCAGGATAAACTTTCCATAAACAATAATATTTCCCTTCACCCGGAATGTAACTCCTGACACGTAAAACTCAACGTCCTTGGGAATAATAAAATTTATCTTGTCCGGCAAAGCATGCTCCATTCCCGGATATTTCAGCACATAATCCTTTTGGAGCCGGATTGTTCCCCCCTCGATCCCCGGAAGATCGACCGCAGTATCCCACACATTTACAGTCTTCTCATAACCGTCAATATCTGTACAGAGAAAAACACCTGACTCATGAACACTGTATGCCTGGGCAAATTCCCCCAAATGAAGAATCCCCCCCAAGAATACTGACAACAAAAAAACAGCAAACCCCAGCCGTGCCACGCAACGTATTCTCATACACTTCCCTCCTCTTTCCTCTATATATTGTATATCAACAGTCCATCAACACAATATATTGTATTTGAGTTAGAAGTATAGCACAACCAGAATCTGCTGTCAAGTATATTATTCAACAAAAAAAATATCACGTCGGTCTCACAATGACCGGCACTCCCTTTCTGGTGAACGGTTCCCTGTCAACAATCGCCACATCATCAAAGCGGGAACTGCTCTCTATTGTCTTCCCGTTCCCAATGTACATGGCAATGTGGTAAATCCTTTTATACCGTCCATTGCGCGGAGCTGACGAACCTCCAAAGCAGACGAGGTCGCCCGGTCTCAGTTTACTCCACGAATAAGTTTTCCCGGAAGCTTTAATCCTCTTTTTCTTCCGCACATAGTATTTTCCAATGTCTGCGGCTACCGGAGCCCATGAACTTTTTCTGACAAGATACTTTCCCGCCGCACGATAACAGCGATATACAAAAGAGGAACAATCAAAATAATTTTTGCTCATCCGCCTTCCCTGACTGTAATGTGTCTTACCTAATTTTTTATAGCCAAAACGCATCGCCTTTACTGCCGTTTTCGTGCTGACCGCAAGATAGAATTTCAATATTCTTCCATCAACATTGCAGACAATCACTGTACTTCCCATCTTTATGGTACGCACTTTTCCTTTTGAACTGACCGTAGCTATCTTTACATTCTCAGAATACCACTGAACAGTACTTCCGGACTTTGTACCGGACAAAGCCAGGGAAAAACTCTTATTTTTCTGATAGAAACCATACTGTCTCTTCATTTTGGGATTTGTCACGACAATCGTACAAGAAAACGTATGATTCCTCACAGTAGCAGTAAGAATAGACGTTCCCGTCTTCTGCGCCCGAACCTTTACGCCCCCCGAATCAGAGTAGCGGATTGAGAGCACACTCTCTTTCGATGATATTACACTCGGAACTTCCCCACTAATATCCTGATAAGAAAGATAGACCTCCTCTGCCTTTGCCAGACAAATTTTATCTAAAGAAAAGCGTGGCTCCAAAATTTCAATTGGGACATCATAATTATATGCGCCGCCGTATTCATCCGTAACAACGATATGAATAACGGTCTTTCCCCATGAAATCGGTGTTACGATACCATTATTGTCCACGTTAGCAATCTTGGTATCCGCCGACGAATATCGGCAACTCATACCATCAAATTCACTTTTGGCAATAGCAAATGTGCCATTGTCTAACATCTGTGCAGCGTATTCCTTTTCCGAAAAAGTAACACCCGACAAAATTTCATTTTCCTTTACTGTAACGGTTGCGTATAACTTCTGTTCCGCCCCCTGCCCGGTATACAGCTTAACGGTTCCCTTGGACACCGCCTTACCGGTATTTCCGGAAATATCCAAAATCCCGTTAATGTCTGTGGTTATATCTGACGGCATATCCAAAAAGGACACCTGCTGTCCCTTATACAAAGTATACGTCGCAGGTGCCGAGTTCGCAGAGGCTTCCACCCGGGACTGCATTCCAAATAACAGTCCCAAAAGCCACATCATCACCCATACTACAGCTTTTTTTCTCATGTTTCTCATTCCTTTATCATTTGTTCTTTACTTCTATTATACTCTTTCCACCCATGTAAGTTCTCAAAACTTCAGGAATTTTAACAGAGCCGTCCTCCATGAGATTATTCTCAAGGAATGCAATAAGCATTCTTGGCGGTGCAACAACGGTGTTGTTCAACGTATGCGCAAAATACTTTCCGCCCTCTCCGACAACACGTATCTTCAATCGTCTCGCCTGTGCATCACCCAGATTGGAACAACTTCCCACCTCAAAATATTTCTTCTGTCGCGGTGACCACGCCTCTACATCGATAGATTTTACTTTCAAATCAGCCAAATCGCCGGAACAGCACTCTAACGTGCGCACCGGAATATCCAGCGAACGGAACAAGTCCACGGTATTCTTCCACAATTTATCAAACCACTGCATACTCTCCTCCGGCTTGCAGACAACAATCATCTCCTGCTTTTCGAACTGGTGAATACGGTACACTCCCCTCTCCTCGATACCATGTGCACCCTTTTCTTTACGGAAACATGGTGAGTAGCTGGTAAGCGCCTTCGGCAGTTCTTCCTCCGGAATAATTTTGTCAATAAATTTTCCAATCATGGAGTGCTCACTTGTACCAATCAAATATAAATCTTCGCCCTCAATCTTGTACATCATGGCATCCATCTCATCAAATGACATAACTCCAGTCACCACATTAGAACGAATCATAAATGGTGGCACACAATAAGTAAATCCACGATCTATCATAAAATCGCGTGCATAGGAAAGCACCGCAGAGTGCAGTCTTGCAATATCTCCCATCAGGTAATAAAAACCGTTGCCCGCCACATCTCTCGCCGCATCCAAATCAATACCATCGAACTTCTCCATAATATCGGTGTGATAAGGAACTTCAAAATCCGGAACAACCGGTTCGCCAAACTTCTCAATCTCAACATTCTCACTATCATCCTTGCCAATCGGAACACTTGGATCAATAATATTCGGAATGACCATCATACGCTCATTAATCTCTTGTGCAATCTCTGTCTCTTTTGTCGACAATTCATTCAGCTCATCCGCATATTTTGCCACCTCAGCTTTCATCGCCTCGGCCTCTTCCTTTTTGCCCTGTCCCATAAGAGCACCAATCATCTTGGAATTCTTCTTGCGAAGTGCCCGCAAATCATCCGCTCGCTGCTGTGTCTCCCGGCGCTTCTTATCCAATTCAATGACCTCATCTACCATCGGCAGCTTACGGTCCTGAAATTTATTCTTAATATTCTGCTTTACTATATCCGGATTTTCTCTCAAAAACTTGATATCTAACATTGTTTTCCTCCATATTTTTCATCTAAAATATATCAACAAAGACAAGTATACATCAAATTGAAAATTTTGACAAGTAAAATGCTTTTCTGCTTGGAATTTGACATACTTTTTCAATAGAATAGAGTGTAAAAATAACTAATCCAATTTTTAAGGAGGTCAACATGATTCGAAAACACCTAAAACGATTCTGTGCCGGCACTCTTACGCTGGCATTGGCAGCCGGTCTCCTATCCGGAATTGCCTCTCCGGCGACTGCGAGCGCCGCTGACAACACTTACGTCAGCAATCCCTCACGTGTCTCCGTACACGATCCTTCTATTTTTAAGGATCCGAAGGACGGAACCTACTATGTATTTGGCTCGCATCTTGCCGATGCAAAATCCACTGATTTATTGAACTGGACACAACTCCACCGGGATGTGAGCACCCGACGAAGCGGCTGGCAGGCCAATTACATGCTCAGCGGTTCCGTCGGCAACATCGTGACAAACCTCGCAGAATCTTTTGCATGGGCAGGCTACCAGGATGGTGATGCTACAGGAGTCTCCGTCTGGGCACCTGATGTTATTTACAATGAAGATTATGACTGGGGTGACGGAACAAAAGGCGCTTATATGCTCTATTACTGCACAACTTCCAC
>CAMVIN010000032.1 GCA_947167565.1 uncultured Clostridia bacterium
GCTTACCAAGGGAAGCAAGGTAAAAGTCAAAGTAACAAAGAGTGGTTATAAAACATTGACAAAGACATATACGGTGAAATAATCAGTCAGAATGCAGAATGAACAAAAGGACAGTCCAAAAAGGGCTGTCCTTTTGTAAATTATGTCTTTTCAATAATAAAAAAAGATGATAGAATAGAAAGTAATTTATAATGATGTTTTTCCAGAAAGGAGAAGGATTGGATGAGAAGAACATTTTTTAGACGATGTGCAGCGGTTGTGATGGCTGCGGTGCTGGCTGTAGGAGGGGGACAGCCTTTTACGAAGGCCCCGGAGAGTAAGGCGGCGACAAAGACGATTACTCTTTCCGATGAGGATGTTGAACGGATATATGATGAGAATTTTAAGGACGCTACTCATAAAAGAGTATCTGTTCATGATCCATCTATTGTTGTTTCAGCGGATGGTGGGAGTAAGGGGGCAAGTAATCATAAGTATTATATTTTCGGAAGCCATATGGCATGGGCATGGTCGGATGACTTAGAGAACTGGACTACTTTTACCAATAATATCAATACTAATTATGAGACTTTGTTTAAAAAAGAATTTGAGTGGGCAGCGCAGGGGGATTCTAAATATGCCCCATCCGGTAATATGTGGGCTCCTGACGTAATTTGGAATAAGAGTTTGAAGAAGTGGTGTATGTATATGAGTATCAATGGTATGTCTTGGAACTCATCCATATGTATGCTGACAGCAGATAAATTAGATGGCGATTGGACTTATGTGGGAACTGTTGTGTATTCAGGCTTTACAGCAAGTGGTGTACATGCCTATACCCAGACAGATTACGCAAGTGTTACTGGGGACTCGTCACTGCCGGACAGATATAAAACCAATGACACGGTATGGAATTTTAGATATGGGGCTCATGCCATTGATCCGTGCGTGTACTATGATCAGGATGGTAAATTACGTTTCGTATATGGTTCATGGTCCGGCGGTATTTATACCTTTGAGTTGGATAATACTACAGGATTTCGAAGTAAAAATGTGACTTACAGTTATGAGAATGGGGCATCTGATCCATATATGGGTATAAAACTTGGTGGGTCTACGGCATCCGGTGAAGCGGCATATGTTCAGTATATAAATGATAAATATTATTTGTTTTTGTCATATGGTGGTTTAGAGTCAACTGGTGGATATAATATACGAGTTTTCAGTTCTGACAGTCCGGAAGGCCCTTTTGTGGATGTAGCAGGGCGTAAGGCATTGTCTGGTGGAGGAACGAATGAAAAGATTGGCAATCGTCTCATGACATATTATAAGTGGAGTTTTATGGATTATGGCTATGTGGCGCAGGGACATAATTCAGCATTTGTGGATGGGGATGGAAAGGCTTATGTGGTATACCACACAAGATTTGACAATAAGGGAGAAACGCACGAGGTTCGTGTTCATCAGTTGTTTCAGGCCCAAAATAAAGGTCTTGTGACAGCGCCGTTCGAATACTCCGGTGAGACATTGTCGGAGAATCCATATAGTGATGATGAAATTGTTGGAAGTTATAACGTTATTGCTATGGAGTCGACGAACAATTCAGTTAAAGAGTGCAAAGAAGAGAGTCAGATTCAATTGAATGAGGATGGAAGTGTGACCGGGGCTTATACCGGTACATGGAGGCAGGATGAAGATGGTCCGTATGTGACAATTCGAGATAGCAAGAACAGTGTCACCTACGAGGGCGTATTTGTTGAGCAGAAGGTTGAGGAAAGCAGCTATAAGACATTGTGCTTTACTGTTGTGGGTGATAATGATATTTCGATTTGGGGTTATAAAACAGCGGATGATGGATACATATATTCAGATGAGGTAGCTGTGACAGAAGTTGTTAAGAATCTTACGGTAAGTATTCAGGATAAGACATATACAGATATAAATCTTCCTACGGATACCAAAGGGAATGTTTCTGTTCAGTGGTATACATCTAATCCTGATGTGATTTCCACAGACGGAACTGTGACAATTCCGGAGACAAAAAGTGAAGAAGTTACACTTACTCTGGTCGTTAGCAAGGGAAATGTGGAGTATGAAAAAGATTATGAGACGGTGGTTGTATCAACTGAGGATGCAAAGCCGGATATTGACACTGGTCTGCAAGCTTATTACACATTTGAGGATGGTTTGAATGACACGGTAGACACTGGCAATACGGCAGTTGCAAAAGCATTGGCGAAGGGCACTGCTCCCCAAATAGAAGAAAGTAGTGACAGAAATTCCAAAGTTCTTCATCAGTATTTTGGATATGCCGATGCGCAGTCAATAAGTTATACGGAATTTACTAATCCGCTTGCCGGTAAAGATTTGAATGGTGCTACGGTCTCTGTCTGGGTTAACAGGGAGGATACGGATATTTGGGATACTGTTTGGTCATTTTTTGATGAAAACACATCGGACAATATCAGTGGAAGAGTATATCTTAATCCAGCCTGCTATCTGGGATATAATTTAACAGAAAATGGAACAAATTATTGGGCTGATATTAATCATCCGGAAGATGTGACAATAAGTGATGTAACACCAAAAGCTTGGAAACTTTTGACAGTGACTTTTTCATCTGACAATGCAAAGATATTTGTAGATGGTAGTTTGAGATATGATATTAAAAATGTTTCAAGAGGATCTACAAGCACAGAAAATTGCCAGAAAATTTTAAGATTAATTTCGTCTTCTGAAAAGTATTATTTTGGATATGGGTCATGGTGGGGTTCCTCTCCATTATTACTTGATAATTTGAGGATTTATGACAGGGCACTTTCCAATGCGGATGTTGCCGGTATATACGATGCGGAAAAAGTTCAGTCAAATGAAAAGTTAGTGGATGGAAGCAGTTATTATTTCTATGATGATTATACAACGGCAACAAAGTCGACTATAGGCTGGGTATCAACAAATGCACAAGGGAATTTACAAGTTGCTCAGGCAGAGGATTCTTCATACGGAAATAGTGTATTGTTCAGTTTTAAGGGTGAGGACAGAACAAATGGTAGAAGTGCATATTTAGATTTTAATGTGAGCGAATTATCTGATAAATATACTGTGGAATTTGACCTTAATACTACACCAGGGGATAACAATGGGAATAAAGGAGCGCAGTACACTCAAATAGCTCTTTCTTCTGTGAAAGGGAATGGAATAAAAGCCAATAATATGGCCGAGAAAGACCAATACTTATGGGCGTTGGTGTGTGATGGTGGAGACACTACCAAATGGTATTTTGAGGATAATACAACGGAAAAGGATGCAACTACGAATGATAATTTGATTAGTGGTATGACAAACGGCAAGTGGATTCATGTTAAGGCAACGATTTCTCAGACGGATGAAACTGCTGTAGTTACTCTGACGGGAGAAGGCTTAAATTATGAAAAAACGATGACAGGTCTGAATAATACATCTGTAAATTCGCTGTATCTGCTCTCTGGAAGATACCAAGGATATCATTATTTGGATAACTTCAAAATCTACACATACGATGTCGCTTTTGATGCAAACGACGGAACCGGTACAATGATGAATCAGGGATTTGCCAAAGATGCAACTGCTCCACTTAGTGCCAATGAATTCACAAATGATGACAAGTTGTTTATGGGCTGGGCTGAGAGCAAAGATGGCGAGATTAAATATTCAGATAAAGAAGAAGTTACGAATTTAGCAACAGAGGGAACGAAAACTTTATATGCTGTCTGGAAAAACACAACAGATCCACAGAAAGTTTTGGATGCATTAGAGGTTAAAAAATACACAGAGGACTTGAAACTTTCTGCCTATGAATTGCCGACCGGATGGACTTGGGAAAACCCTGATGAAAAAGTGAAAGTTGGCACGAATAACTATATTGCGCTCTATGACGGATTCAAATATGAGTTAAGTATTACGGTTAAGAAGGGTACATTAGCAGAATCTGAGATTCCGGAAGTTCCAACAAATATTGTGGGATATATTGGTAATAAACTGAGAAAAGTCGAGTTGGAAGAGAATTGGAGATGGGCGCAGCCAGCTGTCGTATTGAGTGCAGGGAAAAATGAATGCAGAATTGTCTATGCAAAGCCTAATTACGAAGCGGTGGAATTGACGTGTACGGTATCCGGAATCCCTTCCATCGATGATGTGAAGTTTTTGGGAGAATTAAGTGTCGGCGATATTGCATTGCCGGATGGCTGGAGCTGGAACAATCCGACAGAAAAGATAACTTCTCTCGGTGACAAAGTATCCGGTGCAAGTTATGATGGAGATAATTACAATCTGTCATATACGGTTGTAAAGGGCAAATATATAGTTCCTGAAAATGAATATCCTTCCAATCTTTCCGGTATGGAGTCTAAGCAACTTAATACAATAAATCTTCCGGAAAATTGGAAGTGGGATGATGATACAGAAGAGATAGTATCAACAAAAAATACGTATTTGGCAATCTATACAGAGCCATCGGGTAATTATGAAGATACAAGAGTTGAACTTGAAATTTCAATCAAATTATTGCCAAGACCGGAAGTGAAATATAAAGAAGGTCTGAAGTTGAGTGATGTGGAAATTGGCGAATCTGGCTGGTCATGGAAGAATCCGGATACAGCGATAAAAACTGTAGGTGAAGCAGAGTTTGCAGCACTGTATAACTCGGAAGAGTTTACGCTCACAGTAACAGTTAATAAGGGAATACTCAGCAAGGATAGTTATACAATACCATCAGACTTGAGCGGTGTTGAGGGAGATGCTCTTGGTGGAATTGAACTTCCGGCAGATTGGAGTTGGTCAAATTCGGAATCAATATTGTCTGCGGAAACAGAGAATTATCAGGCCGTATATACAGATGTGTCCGGAAAATATGAAGATGTAACGGAGGAAATTCCGATATCAGTTCTGGCATTGCCGACTTTAGAAGAAGTTGCCTATACGGCAGGCCTTAAATTGAGTAATATTACATTAAATAGCGGTTGGAGTTGGAAGACGCCGGATACTGAAATTACGTCTGTGGGTAAACAGCAGTATGCGATAAAACAAGGGGCGTTTGAGCGAACAGTTGAGATTTCGGTTAATAAGGGTACGCTTACAGTATATACAACACCGAAGAATCTTAGTGGAACTGAAGGCAGTGAAATTAGTACAATTATGTTGCCGGAGGGATGGAAGTGGAAGACTGCTACAGAAAAATTGACATTGGATAAAGCAAAGTATGTAGCGGTGTACACAGACCCATCAGGCAATTATAGTGATGTAGAAACAGAGTTAGAGGTAACTGTAGGCAAGAAAGAGGATAATTCCGGCACTGGCACCAGTACCAGTACAGGCACAGATACGGACACTAAAAATGGTAATACCGATGGTGAAGTAGAAACTACTCCGGGACCTGGGACATTAGATGAACCTTTGGTGGGAACAACTTACACAGTAGGCTCATACAAATACAAGGTTTTGAGCCTTGATGCCAAGACAGTTGCGCTTACCGGAGTAAAGAAAAAGACAATTAAGAAAGTGACGGTGCCTAAGACAGTTAAAATCAAGGGAGTAACTTTCAGAGTGACGACAATTGGCGCTTCTGCTTTCGCAAAGTGTAAAAAGTTAAAGAAAGCGACCATTGGTGCCAATGTAACATCAATTGGCAAGAAGGCATTCTTTAAGGATTCCAAGTTGAAGACGATTACGATTAAGTCTAAATACTTGACAAAGGTTGGTGCGAAAGCATTTAAGGGAATCAATAAGAAGGCCAAAATCAAAGTGCCGAAGTCCGAGAAAAAGGCATACAAAAAACTTCTGAAAAAGAAGGGGCAGGCAAAGACGGTTAAGATTAAATAATAAGGATGGATTATGAGAGAACATAGCGCTATTATATTTAAGGAAAAGAAAATAGGCGCATTCGCGAGGGCATGGCTTTTGGTCATGCCACTTGCGCTTGTGCTATTGGGGATTTGTGTTGTTCTGGCGAGACCGATTCGTGTCGGAGCCGAGTCAACTATGACACATGGAACTGCAGAGAAAACAATTTCTGAAAAACAGTTGAAACTCACACCGCCGGAGGATTATGAGGTGGACATGAGTATGCAGGCAGATGCAAAGGATGGAGCATATAATGAATATTTTCTGAAAGACAAACTTCAGACGGTAAAAATTAAGATTGATGAAAATAATCTGAATTATATGTTGCAGAAGGCGGGCTCCAAGCCTTCCGTTATGACGGAGAGTGTGACGATTGGAGATAAGACAATTGGTTACACAGGACTTAAGACGAAGGGAAGTTACACGCTGGATCACGCGGTGACAGAGAATGCCGGCAGTGACAGATTTTCCTTTACGGTTAATTTTGGAAAATATATCAAAAAAGAGAACTATGGTGTGAAGCAGAATTTTTATGGCTGCCGGAAGATTAGTTTCAATAACTTTTTCTTTGATAAGACGATGATGAAAGAGTATGTCTCATGGGTGATTTTGTCAGAGATGGGGCTTCCGACTCCGCAGTTCGGACTCACGCGGCTCTATATTAACGATGAGTACTATGGTGTATATTTCATGGTTGAATCATTGGATCAGTCGATTCTTGAACAGTACTGGGATGTCAAAAAGAAGGACGTGGGAGACTATCTGCTGAAACCGGAGAATACCAGGCTGACTTATCATGAAGAGATGGATAAGTATCTAAAAGAGGATGGAACTTTTGATTTTGGTTCTGATTTGAAATTAGGAAAAGATGGATTATATAAAGTATCCGGAGTATTGGCTGATCAGGAAGCAATCTGGGAGTTTGATGATGATTCTCTACAGGATGTGGCAGAGATGCTCCCTACCTTTTTCCTCTGGCAGAAAAGAATCAACCAGTTGAGTAAAGGTACTGATTTTGAGGGGAAGAAGATTGATGTGAATAGTGATGAATATCTGGAACTGCTGAATCAGATTATGGATGTGGATGAGGTGGTCAAATATTTTGCTACACACAGTTTTCTGGTACAGAATGATAATATGTTTACCGGTACAAAGAATTACGGTCTCTATGTGGGATTTGACGGGAAATGTATGGTTGTGCCATGGGATTATGACTTGAGTTTCGGTTGTTTTTATCCGAGTACGGCAGAGGCGACAGCGAATCTATCGTTGGATGTTATGTTTCGCAAAGAAATTTTTGATCGCAATGGACTGACTACGGTGAATGAAGATGAGGTTTACAGCGAGTATCCGTTATTTAATGTGATTTATCAGAATGAGAGTCTGATGAAGAAGTATCACGAGTATATGCGCGAGTGCTCTAAGATCGCAGTGCTTGGTGGAACGACATTTACCGGGAAATCTTATGATCCGGGGCTTTTGTACAAATTAATCCAAGGTGTCAGGGAGCCGCTGATTGAAGCGGCATCGGAAAAAGTTACGGATAACGTGTATTATATGAATTTCATCAACCAGCCAAGTGGTGTTAAACTGGGACTTCCGAACCTTGCAAAGATTATTGCGATGAGGTCTGTCGGTGTTCTGGAGCAGGTTGACGGTGTGGATGCGACAGTCTGTGGTTATGGCTGTAATCTTGAAACGCTGGGAAACGGAGCTGTCGGTGAGAGTTCCGTGAGTGGCAGGCTGACGGCTGTAGATGAGCGGACAGGTATTTTTGTGACGGCGATGTACGGTCTGAAGGGTAAGACGGAAAAAGGTCCTCTTGGCCACATACACCGGGAAGAAATTTTCAACAAAATCAGGAGAAAAGTTGGTTGTGGTGATTCGGAACTCGCAGTCTATGATGTAACGAATACAGCGGATGCGGAAGATGGAAAGTATACCGTCAGCGTACCGGTTTCAATGGATTTTGCCAAAAAGGGTGCAGAGGTATATGTTTATACAAAAGATGGAAAAGTAAAAAAGATGGATGCCGCTGTAGATGATAATCTTTATACGATTACGACCGATTCGTTCCGGTACATTGCTGTGGCGAAGAAGGGAAGTGTGGCAATCCGGACATGGAGAAATCCAGTTCCTCATATTGTAGTGATTGTACTTTTGATAGGAGTGTTCCTGTTTTTCTGGTTTAAGCCGAGTATAAAGAGTGCGAAGAAAAAGCGGGAGGCATTGAAAAAGAAAATATAAAACCAATCGTTTCTCTCACGCAGAGCCGGTGCGCCGGCTCTGTTTTTTTTTTGCGGTGCGCCGAAAAAATGGCGCACATTTCAGTTGAATTTAAGGTTTGTGTGCTATACTCAGTTTACTATTTATATAAGGAGGTTTGCATATGAAAAGATGTATGGTAATGATGGTCGTTCTGGCGCTGGTGATTGCACAGATGCCGGCTCTGACCAGTGAAGTAAAGGCGGCGTCTTCTGTGACAACGCTTACTTTTTCTGAAAGTGGTATTGCTGAGACGGTATCCGGGAGCGGATATGCGATTAGTGGAACAACACTGACAATCAGCAGCGCAGGAGTGTATAAGATAAAGGGCTCCTGCTCAGAGGGGGCAGTTGTTGTCAAGAAAGGGACAACCGATGTGGTTCTCATTTTAGATAATCTGACTCTTGCGTCTTCGGAGACGGCACCGATTGCGATAAAAAAGTCGGCTTCGGCAACGGTTCATCTCAGTGGTACATCAACGCTGACGGACAATGAGAATGCTGCAAATGAGACATCTTCGGATGCAGAAGTGGCAGATGCGTTCGAGGGTGCAGCGATTAAAGTGAAGAGCGGTTCGTCGCTGACAATATGCGGTGATGGCACCCTGAATGTGTATGGTAAGGCAAAAAACGGGTTAAAAGGGGCAGCAGAGTCTTCTCTCACTATAAATAGCGGAACGATTGCCGTTAAATCAGCAGTCAATAATGGAATCGCTTTTGATGACAGTATAACGATAAATGGAGGTTCCGTTTCCGTGATAGCGGAGAATGATGGAATAAAAGCGGTTCCGGACAGCGCTGATGCAGCGGAGGGAACCAGTGAAGATACTGTATCAGCGGGGGATATCACGATTAATGGCGGAAGTTTTGATTTGGATGTCAATGGGGATGGAATTGTGGCAGACCACAACCTCACGATTCATAATGGAACTTTTGATATCAAGACACTGACTGGATATAAAAGCAGTAACTTTAATTCACAGACAATGAGCTGCAAAGGTCTCAAAGTTTCCGGAGACAGAACGTGTGTAGATGAGCGGACGATACGTATTACCGGGGGTGAGTTTGTGCTCAATACAGCAGATGATGCGGTTCATTCGGATGAGTATGTGACGATTACGGGAGGTACATTTACTGTACAGACCGGAGATGATGGCGTCCATGCGGACACTACCCTGATTCTCGGAACAGACGGTGGATATGATCGAGACCCGGAGATTACAATAAATAGTTCTTATGAGGGATTAGAAGCCGGAACAGTCTATGTGTATTCCGGGAAATATTATGTTGTCGCTTCTGATGATGGAATTAACGCAGCAGGCGGTAGTTCAAGCGGATCCGATGCCGGGCAGGGGGGCGGAAACACATTTAACCCTGGCGGAGGAAGACCGGGCGGCCAGGCAGGCGGCAATAGTAGTGGAAACAGCAACTATAATTTCTATGTTTATGGTGGAGATATCTATGTGAACTGTGATGGTGACGGTTTGGATTCCAATGGAGGATTGTACCTCTATGGAGGTACACAGACGGTGTTATCCATGAAAACCGGCGGAGATAATTCAGCTCTTGATTGTGATGGCTCACTTTTAATCAATGGCGCAACGGTATTTACAGCAGGTACAACCGGAATGGATGGTGCTGTCTCTTCATCGGGCTCAAGCCAGAAGGTTACATCGACAAATACGTCTTACTCTTCGGGCAAAATAATCAACGTAACATATAATGGAAATACGGTATATTCCGAAAAATTAGTAAAAAATGTGAATTATATTATGTACTCTTCTCCGTCAGTTTCCGGTACGGTATCATTTGGTACAGGTTCTTCTGTTGTTGCCTGCAAGAGCAATGCGTGGGCGCATAAATGGAATTCCGGTTCCGTTCAGACGTCTGCCTCTTCGACAAAAGATGGCGTGATGGTATATACCTGTTCGGATTGTGGAGATAAAGAATACAAGACAATTCCAAAGACCGTCAATGTGGTTTGTGATGGACATGAGGCAACTTCATCGGATGAAAGTGGAAGTGGTAGCGAGAGTGGAAGCGGTTCGGACACCGTTAACGAGAGTGAGAATGAATCCGAGCAGACTACGGCAGAGTTCAAGGCAGTTTTTGATATGGACAGTCATTGCAGTGTGAATGTATATTATACAAAAGATTATACCGATAAGGAAAGCGGCAATTATGAGGCGGCAGTTACAACTGCTGTGGCACGCGATGGAGATACCGGGAAGATTCTTGTTGACGGAACCGGGCAGATTAACTTTGAAGTCGTATGTGAATCCGGATATCAAGTGGACTCCGTAAAGGTGAGCAGTGGTTCGTATAAGGCGCTAAAGGATAGTGATGATACCGGTGTTGAGAATATATACCGCATCACGAAGGTGACGAGTGATCTCACGGTAGTAATTACGACCAAAAAAGCAGATAGCAGTTCGACCGGAGAAAGCACCGGTACAACAGATAGCAGCAAGACGACAGAGGAAACAAACGCAGTAGGAACGACCACAGAGGGAACGACTGCGGAAACTTCGACGACCGGCAGTGACAGTGTGACATCACAGTATGGCGAGGACGGTACAGCATATGGAGCAGGGGCATCGGCATCCACTGTGGACAATGCAATCACATCGTTATCTACAGATAAAGATCCGGCGGGAACCGTATATCATTTGCTTCAATTAAAAGCCGGAAAAGTGAAAAAGACATCCATCCGGTTGAAATGGAAAAAAGTGAGTGGAGCGAAAAAGTACGTGATTTATGGTGCTCTGTGCGGGAAAAAGAACCGTTATGAGCGCCTGGGCAATACAACTAAGAGAACGTATGCTTGCAAAAAACTGAAAAAAGGTACTTATTATAAATATATAGTAGTTGCCTTGGATAAGTCAGATGAAGTGCTCAGTGTATCAAAAGTTGTTCACATTGCTACAAAGGGAGGGAAATCCGGCAATTATAAAAAAGTCACAGGAAAGACAGCAAGCAAAATCACATTGAAAAAAGGAAGCAAGGTAACTCTCAAAGCAAAGGTAAAAAAAGGAAACCTTGCAGTGAAAAAACACAGAGGTCTCTGCTATGAATCAACAGATACCGGTGTTGTCACGGTGACCCAAAAGGGTGTGATGAAGGCAAAGGGCAAAGGAACCTGCTATGTATATGCCTATGCACAGAATGGCATATGCAAAAAAGTAAAAGTGACTGTGAAATGAGAGAAAACAATAAAAATTATCCGGCAGATCAGGAAATTTGCCGGATAATTTTTATATACGTTATAACTATTTAGTGTTCGCGTTCAAGAGCTGCCCCCACAAAACCGGCAAACAGCGGATGCGGGTGGTTCGGTCTGGACTTAAATTCCGGATGCGCCTGTGTGGCAATAAACCACGGGTGAGTCGGAAGTTCCAGCATTTCGACAATTCTTCCATCCGGTGAGAGACCGCAGAGTTTCATGCCGTTGTTTTCAAGGTCTTCGCGGTAATAGTTGTTGACCTCATAGCGGTGGCGGTGTCTCTCGTTGATTGTCTCTTTCGCATAAAGCTGATATGCTTTGCTGTCTTTGTCAAGCACGCAAGGATAGGAGCCGAGACGGAGAGTTCCACCAATATCTTCCACGCCGTCCTGATCCGGCATAAGGTGAATGACCGGATGTGTCGTGGCAGGATCGAGTTCCGCACTGTGGGCATCATTCCAGCCAATGACATTTCTGGCAAATTCTACTATCGCAAGCTGCATGCCAAGACAAAGTCCGAGGAATGGAATGTTGTTTTCGCGGGCATACTGTATTGCGTAAATCTTGCCTTCAATACCGCGGTCACCAAAACCGCCGGGAACGAGGATGCCGCTGACATCACCGAGGATTTCAGAAACATTTTCCTGAGTTACTTCCTCGGAGTTGACCCATTTGATATTGACCTGTGCATTGTGGGCAAAGCCACCGTGTTTTAAGGACTCGACAACACTGATATATGCATCATGAAGAGCCGTGTATTTGCCGACCAACGCAACCGTAACTTCTTTATTTAAATTTTTGATGGAGTGAACCATATCTTCCCAAACTTTAATGTTAGGTTCCGGACAGTCAAGCTGCAGACACTTACATACGGTCTGCGCCAAATGTTCCTTCTCCATAGCGAGAGGAACTTCGTATAATGTCTCTACATCAAGGTTCTGCAGAACATGCCTGGCAGGGACGTTACAGAACAGGGAAATCTTGTCGCGCAGAGATTTGTCCAAAGGCACTTCTGTACGACATACAATAATGTCCGGCTGAATTCCCATTCCCTGCAGTTCTTTTACACTTGCCTGCGTCGGCTTGGACTTCAGTTCCTGTGAGGCCTTAAGATATGGAACCAGAGTGACATGAATCAAAACAGCGTTTTCATGTCCTACATCCAGCTGAAACTGTCGAATTGCCTCCAAAAACGGCTGGCTCTCAATATCACCGACCGTACCGCCGACCTCAATAATAGCAATCTGGGTATCTTTGCAGCCGTCATTGCGATAAAAACGGCTTTTCAATTCATTGGTAATATGTGGGATGACCTGAACTGTTCCTCCGCCGTAATCACCGCGTCTCTCTTTGGAGAGAACAGACCAGTACACCTTTCCGGTTGTAACGTTGCTCTGTTTGGTCAGGCTCTCATCGATAAAACGCTCATAGTGTCCTAAGTCAAGGTCGGTCTCAGCACCGTCGTCCGTGACAAAAACTTCTCCGTGCTGAATCGGGTTCATCGTTCCCGGATCGATATTGATATACGGATCAAATTTCTGCATGGTTACCTGATATCCACGCATTTTCAAAAGTCTTCCCAGTGAAGCTGCCGTGATTCCCTTACCGAGTCCGGAAACAACACCACCGGTTACAAAAACGTACTTTACAGCCATAGTTCTCCTCCAATTCATAAACATAAGTAGAAAAATAAATAAGCATATGTAGTTAGTATACCCTTTTTGGGATTGTGTTTCAAGTACAAATTACCATTGATTTATATGAAAAAATCTTATATACTAAATAACGTGGACATAAACGGCTGTCGGAAAGAACCGCAGCTTCAATTATCGGATGAAAGGAATTGCGATTTGTATGGAAAATAATAACAATAAAGATCCGAAAAAGAATAAGCGTTTGAGAATGAATCTCATGATTTGTCTGGTGGCGGCAATTTTTTCGCTTGGCATTATTTTATTCTTGAATTCGGAACTTCACAGTAATACGCAGAAAGAGATTTCTTATTCAAAGTTTGTGGAGATGCTGAAAAACGATCAGGTTAAGAAGGTCACATTTAAATCCAATGTCATTTACATTGAGCCGAAGACGGCAGAAAATGTAAAGATGTTTTCTGTGACATATTACACAGGTTATGTCAATGATACCAGCCTTGTTCAGGATATGCTGAACAAATACGGTGTGGAGTTTGGCGCTGAGGTTGACGGTGCCGGTTCCGGCGTGATTGATTTTATTTTGACATATGTCCTTCCGCTTGTAGGAATCTGGGTACTGCTCTGGTTCTTTATGCGTTCGGCGACGAAGGGTGGCGGACTTATGGGTGTCGGCAAGTCGAATGCCAAGATGTATGTGGAGAAGAAGACAGGAGTGACTTTTGCGGATGTTGCCGGCGAGGACGAGGCAAAAGATTCTTTGACCGAGTTGGTAGATTTCCTCAAGAATCCGGAGCGCTACCGCAAAATCGGAGCAAAGCTGCCGAAGGGCGCGCTTCTTGTCGGACCTCCGGGAACCGGTAAGACACTGCTTGCCAAGGCACTTGCCGGTGAGGCTGGGGTACCGTTCTTCTCGCTGTCCGGTTCAGACTTCGTGGAGATGTTTGTCGGTGTCGGCGCATCCCGTGTGCGCGACTTGTTCAAGCAGGCGACAGCGCAGGCCCCATGTATTATTTTTATTGATGAAATTGATGCGATTGGTAAAAAGCGTGATGGCAGTTACGGCGGTGGCAACGATGAGCGGGAGCAGACGCTGAATCAGCTCTTGTCAGAGATGGATGGATTTGATTCTTATAAGGGAATCATTATTCTCGGTGCGACGAACCGTCCGGAAGTTCTTGATAACGCGTTGCTTCGTCCGGGGCGTTTTGACCGGAGAATCATTGTAGAGAAGCCTGACCTCAAGGGGCGTGTTGCTATTTTGAAAGTACATTCCCATGATGTCCTGATGGATGATACGGTTGATTTGGAAGAGATTGCACTTGCTACTTCCGGTGCAGTCGGTGCAGACCTGGCCAACATGGTCAATGAGGCGGCGATTATGGCAGTCAAGGCGAACCGCAATGTTGTGAGCCAGAAGGATTTGTTTGAGGCAGTTGAAGTCGTGATTGCAGGTAAGGAAAAGAAAGACCGTATTCTCGGCAAAGAAGAAAAGAAGATTGTGGCGTATCATGAGACCGGTCATGCGCTTGTGGCGTCCATGCAGAAAAATACAGAACCGGTGCAGAAGATTACCATTGTGCCGCGTACCAAGGGGGCTCTCGGTTACACGATGCAGGTTCCTGAGGAAGAGAAGTACTTGATGAAGAAGAGTGAGCTCCTTGCGGACATCACGACATTCTTCGGGGGAAGGGCAGCAGAGAAAGTCGTGTTTGGCGATGTGACGACAGGTGCTTCTAACGATATCGAGAGAGCGACCAAGATGGCGCGTGCCATGGTTACCCAGTACGGCATGAGCGAAAAATTTGGTGTCATGGGACTGGAGACGGTTGAGAGCCAGTATTTGTCGGGTGCCACGCATATGAATTGTGGTGAGGCAACAGAGAGTGCTGTCGATGAAGAAGTGAAGAAGATTTTGAACGAGTGCTATGAAAAGGCGATTAAGATTATCGAGGAAAATCGTCCGGTACTGAAAAAACTCGCCGATTATCTCATTGAGAAAGAGACGATTACCGGCAAGGAATTCGTCAAGATTTTCGAGGAGGAGACCGGTATCAAGTTGAAGAAAAAGGACGAGGATGAGAAAGAAAAAGAAAAGGAATCTTCGGACAGCGCGCAGTATGATGGAAATGATGAAAAAGAAAGCAGGGAATAATGTTTAACCTGGAAGAAGAATTAAAAAAACTGCCAGCAAGACCCGGTGTTTATCTCATGCATGATCAGTCGGACGAGATTATTTATGTGGGGAAGGCAATCAGCCTGAAAAACCGGGTGCGGCAGTACTTTCAAAAATCGCGGCATGTGACGCCGAAAATTCAGCGCATGATTGACCGAATCGCCTGGTTCGAGTACATTGTGACAGACAGCGAATTGGAGGCGCTTGTATTAGAGTGCAATCTGATCAAGGAGCACAGTCCGCGATACAATACTATGCTTAAGGACGGAAAGGCATATCCGTTTTTGAAGGCGACCGTAGGAGAAGTCTATCCAAGACTTCTCTTTGCGCGTCAGATGAAGAGAGACGGTAACAAATATTTTGGACCATTCACGAGTTCTCAGGCGATTCGGGATACGATTGAACTTGCTAATCAGTTGTATCATCTGAGAAATTGCAGCCGGGTTCTTCCGAGGGACAAAGGGAAAGAGCGACCTTGTTTGTATTATCAGATTGGGCAGTGCAAGGCTCCTTGTCAGGGGTACATATCGGAGGAAGAGTACCGGGAGAATTTTTCACGCGCCCTGCGTTTCCTTCAGGGGGATACAAAAGGTATTTTGAAAAATCTGACTGAAAAAATGATGAGTGCCTCGGAGAAGATGGAATTTGAAGAGGCGGCAAAATACCGAGATTTGATTGACAGTGTCCGCAAGGTGACGGAGCGTCAGAAAATCACTTCGGATGATGCCGGTGACAGAGATATTCTGGCGATGGCACGCGGCGGTGATGAGGCGGTTGTCCAGGTGTTCTTTATTCGCGGCGGAAAAATGCTTGGCAGGGAGCATTACTATCTTACCGGAGTAGAGGAAGAAGAGGACAGCAGTGTGATGTCTGCTTTTATCAAGCAGATGTATTCCGGCACCCCGTTTGTTCCAAAAGAAATCTGGACGGAGACAGAGGTGGACGATGCAGAGTCGATTCTTGAATGGCTGACATCAAGAAGGGGGCACAAAGTTTATTTTCGCAATCCCAAGCGGGGACAGAAAGAACGGATGCTGGAGCTGGCAAAGAAAAATGCCTATTTGGTTCTCACACAGGATGCAGAGAAATTAAAGGAAGAGCGCGCGCGAACGATTGGTGCGATGGAGGAGATACAAGGGCTTCTCGGCATGGACAATCTGGTGCGCGTGGAGTCTTATGATATTTCTAACATCAACGGATTTCAGACAGTGGGGTCGATGGTTGTCTTTGAAAACGGAAAAGCAAAGAAAAATGATTATCGAAAATTTCGAATCCGCTCAGTCAGCGGGCCAGATGACTACGGTGCCATGACAGAGATGCTCACGAGGAGATTTGAACATTTTAAGCGTGTGACGGAGGCGGGGGAACGGCAAGCGGGAGAAGAGGATTCCTTTGCCCATTTGCCGGATATTATTTTTATGGACGGCGGCAAGGGGCAGGTGAATATCGCTGAGAGTGTACTGGAACGGTTAAACCTTCATGTGCCGGTCTGTGGCATGGTCAAGGATGACCATCACAGAACGAGGGGACTGTATTTTCATAATGAAGAGATTCCGATTGACACACACGGTCAGGGGTTTCGGCTGATTACGAGAATACAGGATGAGACACACCGATTTGCGATTGAGTACCATAAACTGATTCGCGGCAAAGGACAGGTGCATTCGATTCTTGACGATATACCGACGATTGGCGCAACGCGCCGAAAGGCACTGATGAAGGCGTATCAGTCTTTGGAAGAAATTAAGCAGGCAACGGTTGAAGAACTGTCGGCAGTGCCGGGGATGAATGAAAAATCTGCGCAGGCAGTTGTGAAATTTTTTGAGGAAGACTGTGTGGATACAACCTATTATGGTGCGCAGAAAACGTGCGCAAATGGAGGAAAATATGACGATCAGTGAAAGAATATTTGAAAGATTAGGACAACTGTCCATGACACAAAAAGAGTTTGCGGAAAAGGCGGGAATTCAGCAGAGTACGATCAGTGAGTGGAAAAAGAATAAAACAAATCCGGCATCAGATAAGATTTTAGCAATATGTAAAGCACTGGATGTTTCTCCTGAATGGCTGCTTTCTGGCGTGGATCCTGCAGCCGGCCGTGGGAAGACACAGGAGTATTATGTCGTGGATATCAATACGGATATCGGAAAACTGATCGTAGAATTTAATAAGTTGGACAGGTCACAGAGAGCCAGGCTTTTCGGTTATATGGAAGCTATTGCATCTATGAAAGAAAAGTAGTGAATTTAGAAATTCTTGACAAAAGTTTTTTTTATGTGTTATACTTCATAAAGTTGGATTAAATAAAAAATATGAATTTTCAAGAGTGAGGGAAATATGAATGCACAAAACAACAGACGAGTTATTTTTCTTGATATTGACGGAGTTTTACAACCTGACAATAGAAGAGATCGTTTTAACCATGACCGAAAAGCACTTCAGAAAGAATTAGCCGAAAAATATTCTGATTCTGATTATTTAGAAATGGATGAATATGATGTTGCTGCCGTATATTATGATTGGGATGAGAATGCAGTGGATTATTTAAAAAAATTGCTTGAAAATGGGGCTGAAATCGTATTACATTCCAGTTGGCGGGTTTCTAACTCCTTAGAGCAGATGCGATTATTATTCCGTTTACATGATTTGCCCTTGCACGAAACTTTACCGGTTGTTGGGAGTTTTAGTGATAAGGTCAAAGATATTAATGCATATCTGGATGCAAATAGAGATTTAAAATACTATGTAATTTTAGATGATTTAAATATGGAAAAAGAATTTTCGGGGCATTTTGTCTGGCTTCACACCAGTAGTGATTGCATACGGGAAAAAGAAATGTTGCAGGCAAAGGTAATTTTAGAATACGGACCATGGTGGGATTTAGCTTTAGAAGAATCCAGATGGGCAGAAAGATATAATTATTTTAATGAAGATTATTTTCACGATATTCATGATGGTATAAAAAAGGTTATTTTTCTTGATTTTGACGGGGTACTAAATGATGATTTGGGAAGCATGGGGGATGGCATAGCAGTTCGCAGTAAGTGTATTGATATGCTAAAAAGAATTGTAGATAAAACCGATGCTGCAATCATTATGTCCAGTTCAAGGCGTCTGGCATATGCCAGATTTGTGGAGAGTGGTTATACAGGTGGCTGCAGTGAATTAGCATTAAAGGATTTGTTATTATTTCAAGAACTGCTGGACAAAAAAGGCCTACGTGTTGTCGGACAAACTCCTATGATTGGCAGTGGGCCATATTCCAGGCCGGCCGAAATACGAGCCTGGCTGATGCAAAGGCCGGATATTGAAGCCTTTGTGATCTTAGACGATGATATGTTTTGGCAGTGGGCCGAAATGCAGAACAATGTTGTTACTACAACTAGAAAAAGAGATGATTCGACTTATTCAGAATATGTAAGAGGCATGAATGAGGATGATATGCTTAAGGCTATTGAAATATTGAATGAGCAGCCTATGCCTAAACTTATCTGGGCGAAGGGACGATAAAGTTGACAACATATTATGGGAAATGTTAGAATAAGCCAAAAGCACGTGATGTTTTTGATGAGGGAGGTCGGATTCCATGGGAACCTATTTAAATCCGGATAATACGATGTTTTATAATTCTGCTCTTATGAGTGAAATCTATGTGGATAAGACAGAATTGATATCCATAGCCAATAAAAATTTATTTGGTGAAAATAAGTATATGTGCGTCAGCCGTCCGAGACGGTTCGGCAAGTCGATGGCGATGAATATGCTGTGCGCATATTACAGCAAAGGGGCGGACTCGGCAGAACTTTTTCAGAATTTCAAAATAGCATCCGATGAAAGTTTTGAAAAACATCTCAACCAATACAATGTGATTCAGTTAAATATGAGGGATTTTATTTCGCGGTCAAGTGATGTTGCCGGCATGATTGATTTAATTCGCAGACATATTATTTTTGAAATAAAAAGGGAGATGCCGGGTGTCGAGTTTTTTGATGAAAATGATTTGGTTTCATCCATGGATGATGTGTATAACACGTTTAAAACCCCCTTTATCTTTCTAATTGATGAGTGGGATGCAATTTTCCGTGTAAAAAAAAGTGAAAAAGAGGAACAGGAAAAGTATCTGGATTTTTTGCGAAATCTCTTGAAAGATAAGCCCTATGTCGCACTCGCCTATGAGACAGGTATACTGCCAATCAAAAAATATGGGGAACACTCGGCACTCAATATGTTCACGGAATATTCCATGACAGAGGCGGTGCCCCTCTCAGAGTACACCGGTTTTACAACAGAAGAAGTGACCAATTTGTGTGAGCAGTATGGTGTGTCTTTTGATGAAATGAAAAAATGGTATGATGGATATCTTTTAGACGGAGTGGAATTATACAATCCCCGCTCTGTTGTGCAGGCATGTATCAAAAAGAAATTCGACAGTTACTGGACGAAGACGGAAACCTACGAAGCATTAAAAGTTTATATAGAGATGAATTTTGACGGCCTGAAAGACCGGGTAATCCGCATGATTGCAGGGGAAAAAATTCCGGTTAATACGGAGAAATTCTCCAACGACATGACAACTTTAAAGAGTGCGGATGATGTCTGTTCGCTGCTTATTCATCTGGGATATCTCACATATGATTTTGATGATAAAACAGCGTGGATACCCAATGGTGAGGTGCAGCAGGAATTTATTAATTCCATTGAAGACGGGGGATGGGAGGAAGTCATGACAGCAATCCGCCTGTCAGTTGACCTCTTAGAAGCCACACTCGCAGGGAACGAAGAAAAGGTGGCAGAGATGCTTGAAATCATTCACCGCAGTGAGACATCGATCATGGCGTACAACGATGAGAATGCGCTGGCATCTGTGATATCCATTGCGTACTACAGTGCAAGAAAATCCTATGAAATCATGCGGGAAATTCCGTCAGGGAACGGATTTGCCGACCTGTCTTTTCTGCCGAGAAGAAATGTGGAGAACCCTGCTCTTGTTGTCGAACTGAAAGTAGACAAAAGCGCGGAGGGGGCGATTGACCAGATTAAGAAGAAAAACTATGTGGAGGGGCTGAAAGGGTATAGCGGTGAAGTGCTCCTTGTGGGAATCAATTATGATAAAAAAGAGAAGCGGCATAGTTGTAAGATAGAGAGGGT
>CAMVIN010000033.1 GCA_947167565.1 uncultured Clostridia bacterium
CAATAAATGTAGTGTTTTCAAGGGTTGTAGAGATATTTTATAACACCTTGTAACCGTTAAAAATATCTGTTAAAATAGGAACATTAGAATTCAAATTTATCGATTGTCTTAGGTTGTTTATAAAGGAGAAAACTATGGAATACATAAGAGACAGAAAGAGCACGGTTCCATTTAGTCTGCATGACAGTAGAATAACCCAGATTGATGTTAATGATGATAGATTGGTATTAAAATTTGATCGAATCTTTCAATATACAGATGATGAAGAAAAATGGTTTCCGGGAATAATTGAATTTACAAAGACTGATATGGAAGAGTGCGAGATTATGGTATTTGATACTCCTTACGGATTTGAAGGAGAAAAACTGTTTTCAGGTGAAACATTGTCTTTTGAGGAATTCAAAGAGAAATATCCTAGTGCCGAGTTTGAAATCATTACAGAGGGGTATTGTGGATACGACACAACGTATAGGGGATATATATGGTACAAAGATGAAGAACCAATGGTTGGAATTATGACTATATTCAATTTGGGCAATATGATATATCGACTTTAGTAAATCGGAGTTTGTCAAACTCCAACAATTGAATAATAAAGGCCTTATATAGTAAAAATAGTTTATAATTGTCTCAAAATAAGTTATATACAGCTAATTTTGAGAGGAAAATAAACCATGAGCTTGTATTTTAAATTATTAAAAAAACCTGCTTTTTCGATTGAAGATGTAAATAAATATTATGACAATCTAAATAGCGCTCGAAGTGCTATACGACGATTGGTTAAGTCTGGAATGGTAAAAAAAATCCGGAATAATCTGTATACCTGCACAAGTGGTGAAGATGGAATGGGTGTTGCAAATCGCTTTCAAATAGGCAGTAGTGTCAATGAAGGAGCATATATTTCACATCATACAGCGATGGAATATTATGGAATTACAGATCAGATTTTTTATGATGTGTATGTATCTTCTAATGTGAAATTCAACGATTTTGAATTTGAAGGATATCGATATCATCATGTTTTTTCGAATATTTCTACAGGTGTGATTAATGAAGAATATTCAGGAGGTATTGTGGTTACTGATATGGAGAGAACTATTCTCGACAGCATAAAGGATGTAGATAAGATAGCAGGTATTGAGGAAGTCATTGATAACATTAATGCTATTGGCCGCATTAATGAAAACAAACTACTTTCATATCTTAAAGAATATGATAATCAGTTTTTATATCAAAAAGCTGGATATCTTTTGAGTAAAGATGGTAATAAACATGGATTGTCAGAAAAGTTTTTCGAAAAATGTCAAAGTAAGGTAGCAAAGAGTAAACGTTATCTTACTAAGGAGACCACTAGTGGAACGTATGATGCGACATGGCAAATTATAGTTCCAGACTATATTGATAGTATGAAGAATAGAGATTTTTTTGATGCCGACATTTAGCAAACATACTTTAGAAGTAGAAGCAAAAAAATACGGGTTTAAGCGTGATACTTCAAAAATTGACAAAATTGATTTTGGGAAAATTAAGAGAGAATTATTCCCGGTAATAGAGGTTAAAGCAAACTTTGATTTGGATGGAATGAAAGAAAAGGCAAAATCATTTATTACAGAACTTATGGTTTTAACTGATCCTGAAAAAGAATATTTGGAAAAGTTTGAAATAAAAGAATATCATCCTGAGCTATTGTTCAATGATGAGCAAATAGTTGCGAGAATAAAAAATCATCCAATGGCGATATGGAAGTGTAAGGGCGGGTGAAAAAATGCATCCTATAGAATTGCCATGCTGTTACGAAAAATATTTTGACATTTTGCATTATGGGGCGATTTTGGAATTAAGAATTTGATAAGAATTTAATAGTATTTTCATAAAGATGTATTTTAGTTTATCTTGTATAGTAGTATCAAACATATTACATGAGTAGGAGTGAAAAATATGAAAGCTATACTGCGAGTTGATAAACTTTGTAAAACATTTTCAAATGAGGGATTGCAGCAGCATGTAATCAAGAACCTTGACCTGAGCATTATGGAGGGGGATTTCACCATCATAATGGGCTCTTCCGGTTCCGGAAAATCAACGCTTCTCTATGCGTTGTCCGGAATGGACAAGCCATCCATGGGAAAGGTTTTTTTTAATGATGAGGATATTTCGGAATACAGCAATGATCAGCTCGCGATGTTCCGGAGAAAACACTGTGGATTTGTTTTTCAGAGTATCTATCTTCTTGAAAATATGAATGTTTTTGACAATATTATGACGGGAACTTTGGTGGCGAGAAAAAATTCTCCCGAACTCGTAGAAAAAGTAAAGGAACTTCTTAGGAAGGTTGGTATTGGAGAGGCGCTCTGGAAAAAATATCCCAACCAATTATCCGGTGGTGAATGTCAGAGGGTGGGTATTGTGAGAGCGGTGGTAAACGATCCGCAGATTCTTTTTGCAGACGAACCCACGGGAGCTCTTAATTCCTCTTCCGGTCAGGATGTTCTTGATGTGTTTACAGAACTCCATGAAAATGGTCAGAGCATAGTTATGGTAACACACGATTTGAAGACTGCGCTCAGAGGCAGCAGGGTTTTGTATCTGAAAGACGGCAAGGTGGAGGGGGAACACCGAATGGAGCATTATGGTTCGGGCGACTTGAAAGCGCGCAGAGATTCCCTTCAGAACTTCCTGGATGAGATGGGGTGGTAGAATTATGAATAAAATAATCAGATTATCATTTGCCAATATGAAAAAACATAAAAAGGAATCCATTCTATTGGGGATTCTCGTTGTATTTTGCACGGCTCTTATTGCCTCATCCGTATCTTCTATCTTGGGAATAAAGAAGATCACACCGAATATGGTAGCTAAAAGTGGTTGCTATAAAAACTTTATTCAGATTGAACAGAAAGATTACACAGAAAAACTGAGTTCTTTTTTTGAGGAAAATTCCAGTGTGGAAAAGTATGATCATGTCAGCATGACGAGCGGCAATACAAAGATCAGGGACTATGCCGGAACCGGCGAAGAAAAACCGTATGATATGAGTTTTGTCCCGGAGAGTGATGAGAAATTACTTGAAAAATTTAAGGTTGAGACTTCTTTGTCTGAGGAAGAGATAAAAAAACTTGACCATCCGATTTATCTTGATGTGTCCAACAGAAAATCCCTGAGCGTATCTGAGGGGGATACCCTGACTGTGACATTTGATAAGCAGGAAGTATCATTTACGGTTGCCGGGTTCTATGAATCGGGACTTTGGATGATGGGCACAAAAGCTGTTATATCGGAAGAGGATTTTTCTTATCTGGAGGAATATCTTGACCGATATGAAGTAATTGGAATTAATACGACACCGGAAACGGATAATGCGGAATTATTAAAGGAATTTCAGTCCTTTGTCAAGGATGTTTCTGTAAATGATATAACCGCCTCTGTGTTTTTGTTCTCCTATGAAGATATGATATCGAATAATGTTGTCAATATGTCGCTCCTCAGCACGATTGTTGCGATTATGGCAGGGGTGATTGTAATAGCGGTCATCGTTATGATTCGCTTCAGGATTGTGAGCGATATAAATGAACAGCTTGTGTCTATCGGTGTGCTTGAGGCGATAGGATATACATCCGGGGAGATAACGCTTTCCTATATTGTGGAATATGTTCTGATTGCTCTGACAGGTGACATTCTCAGTATTTTTCCGACAGTTTTATTGACGGGATTTCTTCTTGACAATGCTGTCTCCACCATACATTACGGAGGGGAGCATGTAATTCCGGTTGTGCCTGTCATTTTATCGATGATTGCAATTCCGGTTTTCATTGGCCTGACAGCCCTGACAAAAGCTCGGTCTGTTCGTAAATATCCGCCGGTTCTGGCATTTCGCAAGGGCATTAAAACGCATCATTTTAAGAAAACATTTTTTCCGCTCGAGAAGACAAGGGGGAATGTTCATATCCGGCTTGCCCTTAAGGGATTTGTTCAAAATGCGGAGCAAAATGTGGGATTAGTGGTGTGCATTACGGCAACAACGGTTATGGTTCTGATAAGTTTTATGCTGGGGAGTTTTTTCAGTAATTCGGACAGGATTCTTCACAGCGTATGCGGTCATGAACTGTGTGATATCAGAATAGAGGCAGTGGGAAGTATTGACAGGGAGGATTTTGCAGAGGAACTCCGCGACATGCAGGAAGTTGATAAGGTTCTCGTGACTACTGATTCTGCGCGCATTACTTTTCCGGAAAAGGACATCAATTCCGCTCTTGAGATTTATGAGGATTATTCCGGAACGGAGAGTATTCTTCTCACAGAGGGGCGTCTTCCCATGCATGATAATGAGATTGCCGCCACCACGCAATTAAAGAAAAGACTCAATATTCATACCGGTGATACGATAAGTGTGGAATGTGGCAAGGTAAAACGTGATTATGTCGTGTGCGGTTTTGTCAACTCTGTCATGGATGCGAATACTGCCTACATGACAGAGGCGGGGTATAAGGAAATCAATCCGGTTTACACGCCGAACACGTTTGATATATATCTCAGTGAGGGAGCGGACAAGGAGGCATTTTCCGGGCTTCTCAAATCGAGATATGGGGATAATATAACAGATATCAGCACTGGCGAAGTGACCGGGGAAACTTCGGAGGAGAGGATCAAGAGTGCAGCCGAAATTAAGATGGCTAAGGCTATGATTGAGGAGGGAACGAGTTATATGGAATATGCCATCCGGGTGGGGGACAAAGTCATTACCGGCAGTACGAATACAATGAAAATAAAATCGATGTCTTTTGTCAAAGATGATTACAGTGAGCAGGCAGCAGGACTGACAACGTCGTTTGCCGCGGTAGCCGTTGTTCTTATGGTTGTATCCGCCGTAGTTGTGATGATCATACTATCCATTCTCATGGTGTCAACCATCAGAAAGCAATACAGGGAACTCGGAATCATGAAAGGTCTGGGGTATACATCAAAGGAACTCAAATTCCAGATGGCCGCCAAAATCATTCCACCGACGATTTTTGCAGTAGTGATAGGTAGCATTTTAAGTGTTCTGCTGCTGGGGGTGGTGGAAATGTTCGTTGCCAGAATAGCAGTTTCCGTTTTGAGCGTAGTGATTACCGATATCCTAATTCTTTTGTTCTGCTTTGGCTGTGCGTATAAAGCAGCCGGAAAAATTGGAAAAATATCGGTTTATGAACTGATGACAGAGTAGGAGGAGAGAAATTCATGAAAAAAATAGTTTTAATTGCGTTATCATTATTAATGACGTCAGGATTTTTGTTTTCTCCCTGCAAAGGGAATGCCAAAGAGATTAAGAAAGAATCTGCACATTTGTTAAATATCGGTTCTGTTAGCAAGATGTATACGGTCACTGCGGTCATGCAGCTTGAGGAGCAGGGGAAAATAGACCTTGATAATTCTGTGACGGAGTACATTCCGGATTTTAAAATGGCGGATGACAGGTATCAAGATATAACCGTAAGAATGTTGATGAATCATACATCGGGGTTAATGGGAACCATTTACGGCGGCGGTTTTCTCTTTGATGAGAAGAGTGCAAAGTACCATGATGAGTTCCTGAAACTTCTCGGTGAACAGAGGTTAAAATATACGCCGGGACAGTATAATTGTTATTGTAATGACGGATTTACCCTGCTTGAGATACTGGTGGAGCGTGTGAGTGGAATGACTTTCTCTGATTATCTTGAGAGATATATTTGCAGGCCGCTTTCGATAAAAAATACAGGTACCCAGTGGAGTGTGCCTGACTATAACAATCAGATTCCCTGTTATATAAACGGTGACATTAGGGTGCAGCCGGAGTGTATGCAGATTATTGGTGCGGGAGGTATCATGTCAGGCGCAGAGGATATGTGCTCATTTGGGGCAACCTTTTTTGCCGGCAATAGCACGCTGCTCTCCGAAAAGGCAAAGAAAGAAATGGCAAAGAATTATGCCGCCGGTAGTTCGGGGGAAGGTTTTGGACTCGGATGGGATCAGGTGAGCAGAAAGGATTATGAAGAGAAAGGGGTAACTGTATTACAAAAAAGCGGGGATACAAATTTTCAACATGCAAATCTAACCGTGGCGCCGGAGGAAGAGATCAGTGTGGCGGTGCTTTCGTCGGGCGGTTCAAGTTCGGTTAATGAGGAGCTGGCACTTAAACTGTTGGATATTGCTCTTGATGAGAAAGGGATTGCTGTCAGTCACTCTGAAACAAAGAAGCCGGCAGTGGTTGACAGAGTACCGGATGAGTATCAAAAATATGAGGGGCTCTATGCAAACGCAAACATGGTAGCCGATATCAGTTTTCCGGAAAACCGGTATATGCTGCTTCGTTCCCTGACAAACAATGTAGCAGTTGAACAACAGTATATGTACACGACAGAGGGAGAATTTGCAGAGGTTTCGGGAGATGTTCTGTCAGGTAATGCAATTCCGAAAACACCTGCTGAATTGTTGAAATTCGACGTGAAGTCTGACCGTGTATTTGTAGAAGAGTCAGGCTCGGGTTATGTGTTGGAAAAGGTTTCGGAAAACCATGTGAGTGACGAGGTCCTTTCCGCCTGGGAGGAAAGAAACGGGGAGTCTTACTATTATTACAGCGGAAGTTACAGCGACATGTATTATTGTCTTGCGTATAACTGTTTCACTCTTAACACAAACAGGGAGGCTGCTCTATGATCGATAAAAATCATGCAGAGAACAGGATTGACATTCCGGGCAGCGCATCAAGAGATGTATCGGACATAGTAATGAGCGAAATAGATGGAAAAGAGATTCTTACCCTGTCCGATCAAAATCTCCAGTATATCTCTGAAAAAGATATTCCGGAGTTCACGGATGAAATTACAGAGGTTCAGACAAAAACAGGGGCGGCTAACTGGTATCGGATAAACGGATTGAAAAATGAGACAGTAAAACTTGATATTCCTGAACGCGCAGCGGTCTATGTGTATGATCAATATGGAAATATAAAATATTCGAGTTTTATGAAAGAATATAATACTGGCATTCCCCTACCTGAATATGGTATGATAGTATTTGTCGGAGATACCGGATTGACTGTTGGTGTCAGCCGATAATACTGTGTTCGGGGAGCAATGATATGAAATATAGATGTCTTATTGTGGATGATGATATTACAATTGCAGAGACAACGGCGGAATATTTTAATATGTTTGAAGTTAATACGGCCTATGTGACAAGTTACGAAGCCGCTATCGATTTTCTTGAAGAGAATGATGTTTCCCTAATACTCTTAGATATCAATCTCGGCGACGGCTCTGGCTTTGAACTCTGCAAACAGATTCGCAAAGATTATGACATGCCGATTTTATTTATAAGTGCAAGGAAAAGTGATGACAATATTCTCACAGCGCTTAATATCGGCGGCGATGATTTTATAAGTAAACCGTATTCGCTCAATATTATACTGGCAAAAGTGAAAGCGGTATTGAACCGCTATGAAAAAGCCACAGAGGAAGCCTATGAATTTGGGCCGGGGCTGTCCCTCGACACTTCGACCCATAAACTCAAAAAAAACGGAGAGAGCATTACTCTCAAAGTCATGGAATACAAGATGCTCCTCTATCTTATTGAAAATAAGGGAAGGGTGATTACAAAAGATGAACTTCTCAAAAGTGTGTGGGAGGATGAATTTATAGGAGAGGGAACACTGGCTGTTCACGCGAGACATCTGAGAGAAAAAATAGAAAAGGACCCGAAAAATCCGGAGATTATTAAGACAATCTGGGGTGTGGGATATATGATAGAAGAATGAGAGAATTCAGGAAGTTTTTTATTGTACAGGTTCTTGGTGTGATTGCTCTGTTGGCGGCGCTTCTTGTGATTGCAGTCTCGTATAAGAGCCGTGAAATTGATGTTGTTGCCGCCAATGATTATGTTCAGACGGCAAAGGAAAACTGGGATAATCTTGAAGTGCTGGATGACAGGGGCTTTGAGACGGATATTCTGATTTTTGACAGGGATAATCAGGTTGTCTATTCCCCGGAGGGAGATTTGTTTTCTGAAATTCATTCCCCGCTTGATGCCATGAGGAAGAATATGCTCGCCATGCCCATCTGTGATGATGAGATTTTTCTTGGAACCATGGTATTTTTAAATCCATCCAAGACGGCATATGATGACACTGTGCGCAGGATATTTCTGATCGCATTTTTGGCTGCGGCAATTATGCTCTTATCCTATGCGGCCTTTTTTTATTACATCAACCGCAATATAATAAGACCATTCAGACGGATGAAAAAATATGCGGCGCTGATTGCCCAGGGAAAACTTGATGAGCCCCTTATTATGGAACGCAATAATATCTTTGGAATTTTTACGGAAACATTTGATATTATGAGAGAGGAACTTCAGAGGGCAAAAGACAAAGAGAAAGAATTGATCGCCTCACTCAGCCACGACCTCAAGACTCCGGTGACGGGGATAAAACTGATCTGTGAATTGCTCGAGGTAAAGGTGGAGGATGAATATGTAAGGGGAAAAATTGCCGGTATTGTCCGCAAGACCGGTGAGATGAATGTTCTGTTAAATAATCTGTTGTCCTCTGCCCTGGATGATTTGAGCGAGATGAATGTGAATTGCAGTGAAGTGACATCGGCTGTTCTTGGGGATTTGCTGGATGAACACGACCCGCACAAAAAGATTGTGGCGGCAGAGATTCCGGGCTGCCTTATCAATGTTGACAGGAATCGTCTTTCCCAGGTAATAGGAAATATTATCAGCAATTCCTATAAATATGCGGACACACGTATTGATGTCAATTACAGTTTTCATGAAAATTACCTGCAGATGGATATTCTCGATTACGGCAAAGGTGTTGACGAGGAAGAACTTTCTCTGCTCACCAACAAATTCTACCGGGGAAAAAATAATACCTCCGAAAAGGAGGGGAGCGGACTCGGCCTTTACATTTCAAAAGAGTTGATGGAAAAGATGCAGGGGCAGCTTATTTGTCGGGGGGAAAAGGAAGGATTTTGTGTCACGCTGATGATTCCGCTTGCGTGAATTTCTGTTTAATATGGTATGTTCCCAATATAACGTTCGCAGAAAAGAAAATAGTGAAAAAATAGTGAAATTTTGACAGACTTGAATATTTTACAAAAATATGGTAAACTGTCCTTATCAAATGTTAGGAAGTGTCAAAATGGAAACAAAACAAAAATACGTTTATAAGTGTCCGATTTGTGGTCACAGTTTTGAGGACGAAATGGTGGAGAGAGAGGACAGAACCTGCTCGCAGTGTGGAAAATCTACTTATACCATACGTTCAGCGGCAAGTATAAGGAAGATTTTCCGACTGAATGAGATTGATAATAAAAAAAATTAAAAAAGTGCTTGCATTATTTATCTTGTTGTTGTATAATGAGTCTCGTGGTTGTGATTGGGCTATCGCCAAATGGTAAGGCACTGGACTCTGACTCCAGCATTTCTAGGTTCGAATCCTAGTAGCCCAGCTTTTAAGTCCTGATAGATTATCAGGACTTTTATTTTTCTTAATAACAATGAGACGCCGGACAGGGCGCAGAAATGAGGATAACAATGAGTGAATCATTAAGACAGGAAATCGAGAAACGTCGTACTTTTGCGATTATATCCCACCCGGATGCCGGGAAGACGACATTGACGGAGAAATTTCTCCTGTATGGAGGCGCCATCAATCTGGCTGGTTCTGTCAAGGGGAGAAAGGCTGCCAAGCATGCGGTATCGGACTGGATGGAAATCGAAAAAGAGAGAGGTATTTCTGTGACGTCCTCTGTTCTTCAGTTTAATTATGACGGATTTTGTATCAATATTCTTGACACGCCGGGGCATCAGGACTTCTCGGAGGATACTTATCGTACTCTGATGGCTGCAGATTCTGCGGTGATGGTGATTGATGGCTCAAAAGGTGTCGAGGCGCAGACGATTAAGCTGTTTAAGGTCTGTGTGATGAGAGGGATTCCGATTTTTACTTTTATTAATAAGATGGACCGCGAGGCGATGGATCCGTTTGAACTCATTGACCAGATTGAAAATGTGCTGGGAATCCGTACCTGTCCGATTAACTGGCCGATTGGTTCCGGCAAAAATTTTAAGGGTGTCTATGACAGAGAAAGTCAGACAATTTCCCGTTTTATTGCCGGAGATAATGGACATAAAGTTGAGACGGTCGAGGCAAAACTGGGAGATGAGGGACTGGATGAATTGATTACCAAGGAGTACCATGATATTTTGTCAGAAGAGATTGAACTTCTCGACGGTGCCAGTGATGAGTTTGACTTGGAAAAGGTACGTGCCGGACAGCTATCACCTGTATTTTTTGGTTCAGCGCTCACGAACTTTGGTGTAGAGACCTTTTTGCGGCACTTTTTAGATATGACAACTTCTCCTCTGCCACGGACATCAGAGGGAAACGATGTTGATCCGTTTTCAGACGAATTTTCTGCATTTGTCTTCAAGATTCAGGCAAACATGAACAAAGCTCACCGCGATCGAATCGCATTTATGAGAATCTGTTCCGGCAAGTTTGATGCCGGCATGGAAGTGATGCATGTGCAGGGAGGGAAAAAAATTCGCCTCGCCCAGCCGCAGCAGATGATGGCACAGGAGAGAAAGCATGTAGAGACAGCTTATGCGGGAGATATTATCGGTGTGTTTGACCCCGGGATTTTTTCGATTGGTGACACGCTCTATAAGGGCAAGACACCGGTTCAGTTTGAGGGAATTCCAACCTTTGCACCGGAGCATTTTGCAAGAGTGCGGCAGGTTGACACGATGAAGCGCAAGCAGTTCATGAAGGGAATCACACAGATTGCCCAAGAGGGTGCCATTCAGATTTTCCAGGAATTTAACACAGGTATGGAAGAGATTATCGTGGGCGTTGTCGGCGTTCTTCAGTTTGAAGTTCTTCAGTATCGTCTGGAGAATGAATACAATGTAGAGATTCGCATGGAGCAGTTGCCATATGAGCATGTGAGATGGATTGAGAACGAGGAGATTGATGTCTCTGCACTTTCTGTCACATCCGATACGAAAAAAGTAAAAGACCTCCGTGACAAGCCGTTGCTTCTGTTTACTCATCCATGGAGTATCCAGACAGCTCTTGAGCGCAACGAAGGTCTTCTGCTCAGTGAATTTAGTAAAAATTGATTTACTGGACGTTCAACTTTTTCTTCATAATGAAACCTGACACAATCAGACTCGCTGCTGCGATAACAATATCCATGATACAGGTAAGCAGATAGGTCAGATTAATAAAGGTAGTTCCGGATGATGCTTCTTCAGCCAAGGCACTCATTCCGAAGATGACAGGCAGTGTGACAATGGAAGTCACAAATTGAAGCCCAACGGAGATCGCCATATACATGCCGATACTGATAAGTACACGGTTCTTCGGAAACAACTGGCCGAGCATAATGGCGAGGTAAATAGTGCCTATATTGGCGAGAATACCGAATATCATTGTGAATAGTAGGATAATCATAGTTCCTATACTGTCAAAACCATATTCAAACAGGGATTGACACATGGTATTCATTGCGTTTACAATCTCGGAGGGCGATGTGAAACCGGCAATGCAGACCATTGCAATGACAGCGAATAGTGCCATAATGCCGGACCCGATTTCCCAGGCAAAAGCACTCAGTGTCTTCGAGAAAAGAATCTGCCATGGCTTGACCGGAAGAGTAAAGGTTAAGTACGCCTCGGATGTTGCTGTCGTGCGGTAAAAACGCAGGATGACAAGAATAAATGTCGCAATAAAAATAGATAGCATCATAAAGATGAATCCACCTACGCCTGTTGCACCTAAAATTCCCTGTGTCAGGCTTAGACCCACACTGGATCTGGAAAGGTACTCCTCCGGGTTGTCTCTCATCAAGCGGATGGCGAGACTGAACAGTGGAGTTAGAACGACAATAAAAGCATATAGAGGAAGGAAATATCTTCCTGTCGCATAAAATTCATGTTTAATTAATTTGCCTAGCATCGGAACACCTCCCTAAATAATGAATCGACAGATTGATTTTCTTTGGCACGGATTTCATCGACAGATGAGTGCAGGCATACCTGACCGTTTTGTAAAAAGATTACCTCGTCCAAAATGCTCTCTACATCGGCAATCAGATGAGTAGAAATCAGGACAGTGGCATTTTCGCTGTAGTTGTTGATAATTGTCTGCAAAATATAATCTCTTGTTGCCGGATCGACGCCGCCAATTGGTTCATCAAGACAGTATAAATTTGCATTGCGGCTCATGGCGACGATGAGCTGAGCCTTCTCCAAAGTTCCCTTGGACATTGCTCCGAGTTTCATTTTTTTATCACTATTCCGCCTATTGCAACTCCTTGTCGCTTTGTTACGGTCAAAATCAACAAAGAAATCCTGATAGTAGTCAAACAGATTTTTTACTTTCATCCATTTTGGGAAAAAAGTGGTGTCCGGCAAATAGGAAATGTGCTGTTTGGTAATAATACCCGGCTGTTCTCCACCGATTTCTATCGTGCCGGAAGTTGGAACCAAAAGTCCGTTGATGATTTTTAATAAAGTAGTTTTTCCACTTCCGTTTGGACCGAGCAAGCCGACAATCTTACCGCAGTCAAGTGTCAGATTGACAGCGTTCAGCGCCTTGACTCCGCCGTAGTTCTTGCTCAGATTATTCGCTTGTAGTAGAATCATAAAATCCCCTTTCTGCCTGATTGGCAATTAAAAATTTTTGGGCCTCTTCCCTTGTAAATCCAAGATCTGTCATGGATTGGAGAAACTTCCTATATAAGGTAAGAGCCTTTTCTTCACGCATGCGTGCCAGCATAGCCTCGTCTGTTGTGACAGTACGTCCGTTGGTTCGACTGGTCACCAAAAGACCGCTGTGTTCAAGTTGCGCCAGTGCTTTCTGCATGGTGTTTGGATTGACTGCAGCCTCTGCAGCGAGTTCACGCACAGTAGGGAAATGTTCCCCGCAAGCATATTTGCCGGATAAAATCTGCAGTTCAATCTGTTCTATCAATTGTAGATAGATAGGACCGCTATTGGATAAATTCCAAGACATGGGTACCTCCTTTCTTTCACCACTTCGTATCACTGTATTAAGTGGATAACACAATAATACGCTTCCAATAATTGTTTGTCAATCTTTTTTTAATTAAATCCGAAGTTGTCTTTACTTTTTTGCTGCTAAGTGATAAAATATAATCATTAAACATTGAATTAAGGAGGACAAAGCAAAAATGGCTAGACAGAAACAATCCATGGATGGTAATACCGCTGCCGCACACGTTGCGTATGCATACACAGAGGTTGCCGGTATTTATCCGATTACACCATCCAGTCCGATGGCTGACTCCGTAGACCAGTGGTCAGCAGCAGGACAGAAGAACATTTTTGGAAGCACAGTAAAAGTAGTAGAGATGGAATCTGAGGCCGGTGCAGCCGGTACCGTACACGGTTCTCTGGCAGCCGGAGCGTTGACGACAACATTCACGGCTTCTCAGGGACTTTTGCTGATGATACCTAATATGTATAAAATCGCTGGTGAGATGCTGCCGTGCGTATTTGATGTATCTGCACGTACCGTATCCACACACGCATTGAATATTTTTGGTGATCACAGTGACGTATATGCCTGCCGTCAGACTGGTTTCGCTATGTTGGCAGAGACCAATCCGCAGGAGGTTATGGATCTCAGCCCGGTTGCTCATCTGGCAGCACTTGAGGGTAAGGTACCATTCATCAATTTCTTTGACGGATTCCGTACTTCCCATGAGATTCAGAAGATTGAGAAGTGGGATTATGAAGATTTGAAAGAGATGTGTCCGATGGATGCTGTTGAGGCATTCCGCGCTCATGCGCTCAATCCGGAACATCCGACCGCTCGTGGTTCTCATGAGAACGGTGACGTATTCTTCCAGCACCGCGAGGCATGTAACAAGGCTTATGATGCATTGCCGGCAGTTGTTGAGAAGTACATGAATAAGGTTAATGAAAAACTCGGAACAGATTATGCTCTGTTCAACTACTACGGTGCACCGGATGCTGACCGCGTGATTATTGCTATGGGTTCCATCAATGACGTGGCAGAAGAGGTGATTGACTATCTGAGAGCAGCAGGAGAAAAAGTTGGATTGATTAAGGTTCGCTTGTACCGTCCTTGGTCTGCTGAAGCACTTCTCAAGGTGATTCCGGATACTGTTAAGAAGATTGCCGTACTTGATCGTACCAAAGAGCCGGGTTCTCTTGGTGATCCGCTCTATCTGGATGTTGCTGCTACTCTTCGTGAGGCAGGAAAGAATGATATCATTCTCACAGGTGGACGCTATGGTCTTGGTTCCAAAGATACTCCGCCGTCATCTGTATTCGCAGTATACAAAGAGTTGGAGAAAGATGATCCGAAGCCACGTTTCACAATCGGTATTGTGGATGATGTAACCAATCTTAGCCTTCCGGAAGTTAAGCCGGCTCCGATTACTTCTGCTCCGGGAACAAAAGAGTGCAAATTCTGGGGTCTCGGTGGTGATGGTACCGTTGGTGCGAACAAGAACTCCACCAAGATTATCGGTGACCACACTGACAAATACATTCAGGCATACTTCCAGTATGACTCCAAGAAGACCGGTGGTGTGACGATTTCCCACCTGCGTTTTGGCGACAACCCGATTAAGAGTCCTTACTACATCAATCAGGCAGACTTTGTGGCTTGCCACAATCCTTCCTATGTAGTAAATGGCTACAAGATGGTTCAGGATGTTAAGCCGGGCGGCGTATTCATGATTAACTGCCAGTGGTCCGACGAAGAGTTAGACAAGCATATGCCGGCAGAGTCCAAGAAGTACATCGCTGAGAACAACATTCAGCTTTACACCATCAATGCAATTGACAAAGCAATTGAGATTGGTATGGGCAAACGTACTAACACGATTTTGCAGTCCGCATTCTTCAAACTTGCTGATGTTATGCCGATTGATCAGGCAGTAGAATATATGAAAGAGGCAGCTAAGAAGTCCTACTCCAAGAAGGGTGATGCTGTCGTAGAGATGAACTACAAGGCTATTGATGCCGGTGTAGACGCTGTACACAAAGTAGAGATTCCGGAATCATGGAAGAATCCGGCACCGGATGCTCCGGCAAAAGAGCTTACCGGACGTCCGGAAGTTGTAAAACTTGTCAAAGACCTCTTAGAGCCAATCTCCAAGATGGATGGTGACAGCCTTCCGGTTTCCGCATTTATTGACAATCCGGACGGACAGTTCGAGACAGGTGCTTCCGCATATGAGAAGCGCGGTACAGCCGTTATGGTTCCTACATGGAATCCGGATACCTGTATCCAGTGTAATAACTGTGCATTTGTATGTTCCCATGCAACCATTCGTCCATTCCTTCTCACAGAGGATGAGATCAGTGCTGCACCGGAGAACATGAAGACTGCTGATTTGAAGCCAAAAGCAGGCGAGTACAAGTTTACGATGAGCGTATCCCCGCTCGACTGTATGGGATGTGGTGAGTGTATCACTGTATGTCCGATGGCTGAGAAAGAGGCAATCAAGATGGTACCACAGGAGTCTCAGGCAGCAGAGCAGCCGGTATTTGATTACCTGGTAGCAAATGTTGGAAAGAAAGACATTGGTCTTAAAGACGATACGCCGAAAGGCAGCCAGTTCAATCAGCCGCTTCTCGAGTTCTCCGGAAGTTGTGCAGGTTGTGCAGAGACATCTTACGCAAGATTGATTACGCAGTTGTTCGGTGAGCAGATGTACATCTCCAATGCGACAGGATGTTCTTCAATCTGGGGTAACCCGGCAGCTACTTCACCATATACCGTGAACAAAGATTCCAAGAAGGGACCGGCATGGTCGAACTCTTTGTTCGAGGACAATGCTGAGCATGGTCTTGGTATGCAGGTAGGTCAGAAGTATCTCCGCGACCAGGCGATTGAGTTGATTAAAGAGATTAAAGAGTCTGATAAGGCTTCTGCAGAATTTAAGGCAGCAGCAGATAAATATCTTGAGACAAAGGATGACACAAAGGCAAATACGCCGGCAACAGAGGCACTCGTTGCTGAATTGCAGAAGGCAGCAGATGCCGGATGTGAGAAGTCCAAAGAAGTTCTTGCTAAGAAAGATTACCTCTCCAAGAAATCCGTATGGATCTTCGGTGGTGATGGTTGGGCATACGATATCGGATTTGGTGGTCTCGACCACGTACTTGCTTCCGGTGAGAATGTCAACGTTATGGTATTCGATACAGAGATGTACTCCAACACAGGTGGTCAGGCATCTAAAGCTTCCAACATCGGTGAGGTTTGTCAGTTTGCCGCTGCGGGTAAAGAAGTTGGAAAGAAATCTCTCGCAGAGATTGCTATGAGCTATGGTTATGTATACGTAGCACAGATTGCTCTCGGAGCAAATCCGGCACAGGCAGTAAAAGCGATTGCTGAGGCAGAGGCTTACAATGGTCCATCCCTGATCATCGGTTATGCGCCTTGCGAGCTCCACGGTATCGCTAAGGGTGGTATGAACCACTGCCAGGATGAGATGAAGAAAGCAGTTAAGGCTGGTTACTGGAACCTCTTCTCCTTCAATCCGGCACTCAAGGCTGAGGGTAAGAATCCATTCACCTTCGCTTCTGAGAAGCAGACAGACTTCGATGGATACCAGGATTTCCTGAACAACGAGGCTCGTTATACACGTCTGATCAAGCCGTTCCCAGAGCGTGCTGAGAAACTCTTCAAAGAGTCCGAGGAAGCTGCTCGTGCAAGATTTGAACACTTGCAGAAACTGGTTGAGCTTTACAAATAAGAAATAATTGAATTGCGGACATTGTGTGAGCAGTAATGTGATTCAGATATAGAAGGAAGGACCCTGCTACGGGAGTAGCAGGGTCTTGCTCCTTTATGGGAAAGTTCACGTTTGTGTGTGGTTCTCAGTCTTGCATTTTCTATGGCGTAAAACGACCCAAAATCCGTCTGAACAACAATTGACATCTGGGATGAATGATGGTAGGCTAAAGATATATGATGCATTTATTATAAAGATGTGCGGGGAGGAACCGTAATGAAGAAAAAGAAAATAAAAGAATTTGTCGAGAAGAGACAGGCTGTGACAGTTTCATTTAAAAATGGCCTTGAGAGATTATTTTTGTTTCCTCTCTGGGTAAACAAGAATGTTCTTGTGGGATATAATATTGTTGATTTTCAGATTGATGGGTTTAAAATTATTAATATAAAAAATATTGATAAGATAAAATCGAATGAGGCAGATAGTTTTCATCAGCAGATTATGAAAAAGGAACACATCGAATTTGATTTACATGATTCCCTGTGTGAGAAGAGATCCTTTTATGAATTGTTGAATTACATAAAAGATGAAAAATACTGCATCCATCTCACGACTGGAAAAACGATAAAAGGAAGAGACTTTTTTGTGGGACAGATTCAGAAAGTAAAAGAAAAAACAATTGTGTTTTTGCCAATCACACCGATGGGAGAGTTGGAAAAGAAAATGAAAGTGAAGTTAGAAGATATTTCTGAAATGGATGTGAAAGCGCGGTATGGCACTATACTTGGAAAGTACAGTGAGTTGGAAGAATAGGAAAGAAGTGGAGGGAAAAGTTTAATGTATGACATATATATAAAAACAATTACAATTGATAAAGTTAGACATCTGACGAATAAAACTATTCCGATTTCAGATGAAAAGAAGCATTTGATTCTGACTGGTAAGAATGGAAGCGGGAAGACTAGTCTCCTTAAGTCTATTTCAAATCAATTGAATAATTTAGTGTTAAAAGATGATGAGATAGCGAAGTCTGGTCTGAATTTGGAATTTAACATATCACCTGAAGGAGGGATTAAAACTCATTTTGAAAAGGGCGAATTTGTTCTGGCATATTATGAGGCCAATAGGAAATTTGAAGCGGAAATTCCAAAGCATGTGGAGAAAATTACGCTTAAAGAAAATTATGGAATTAGTGAATCTCCACGAGCTGAATTTGTGAAATATATTCTTGATTTGAAAATGACAGAAGCATTGGCACAAACATCTGGGAAGCGTGAACGGGCTGAAAAGATACACAGATGGTTTGATAATTTTGAGAGATTATTAAAACAGATTTTTGATGATGATTCGGTAAGGCTTATGTTTGATGAAGAAACGTTTGCATTTTCCTTGCACCAAAATGGCAAAGAACCGTTTGGATTTACAGAACTTTCTGATGGATTTGCCGCAATATTAGATATTGTAGTGGACTTAATGGTTCGAATGGAAAAGCATCTGAAGGGGGGGATTAATTTTGAACTTCCAGGAATTGTGTTGATTGATGAAATTGAAACACACCTTCACCTCGAATTGCAAAAGATCGTTATGGACTTTTTGGAGAATGTGTTTCCTAATATTCAGTTTATTGTTTCCACACACTCACCGTTTATACTGAGTAGTGCTCAAAAAACGGTTATATATGACATGGAGACTGATACGATTGTTAAAAATGGACTCACTGATTTACCGTATGATGGAATTGTAAGAGGGTATTTTGAAGTGGATGATTTGTCAAAAGAATTAAGAATGAAGTTTGATAGATATAAAGAATTAGTGGGGAAATGTGAAATCAGTGATGATGAAATTGAGGAAATTACAAAACTTGAATTATATCTGGATGAAATTCCTGATTATCTTGCATTGGAGATAACAACAGAATTTCGCCGCTTGAAGGCAAAGTTTGACAATCGGGAGGATTTGTAATGGTTAAGATTGAGAGAAGTTATCCTGCTCCTGAATCTTTGGCTGTTGAAGCACTTAAAAAGAACGGAAGTTATAGAGAAAAAGATGTTATAGACAGACTTAGAGATGATTTTCATGACAAGTGTTATATATGCGAAATAAAAGGACTTCAGGATCCTGAAGTGGAGCATTTGCTTCCACATAAAAATGGAAAGTATCCAGAAAGAAAATTTGATTGGGATAACTTATTTTTGTGTTGCGGTCATTGTAACAAAGTAAAAAATAATGAGAGATATGATAAGGGAATTATCGATTGCTGCAGACGGAATCCAGAGGAATTAATGAACTTTTTATTACAAGATGGAGATATTGTTGTCAGTGCGAAAAATTTAGATGACGAGCAGGCAGTTTTGACAGCTGCTCTTATTTATGAAACATTTAACTTAAGAAATACTGGAATTAGAAATGCTGCATGTGAGCACAGATTGCGGGCGCTCATGTCAAATATGAATGTTTTTTATCGAGAATTAGAGAAATATAAGAAATGTCCTGACTCTAAGAGGAATAAGCGTGTTATTTGTTCTCATCTTAGAAGGGATTCGGAGTTTGCGGCATTTAAACGTAATTATGTAAGAGAGAGGTTGTCTGAATATCCGGCACTTGCGCCATATGTGAGTTTAGCAAAGGAATAGTGAATTAGAAAATGGATAAACAATTGATTTTACTAATACTTGTCTATCTGCTCGCCATAAATTTAATTACATTTATTTTATATGGTGTGGATAAGCGCAAGGCGAGACTGCACCGATGGAGAATACCGGAGGCGACTTTGATTTTATTTGCCTTTATTGGAGGTGCCGTTGGCGCGCTTTTGGGGATGAGAGTGTGGCACCACAAGACGAAAAAAATCAAGTTTCGGATTCTGGTGCCGCTTGCTGTTGTTATGTGGAGCGCGGCACTAATTGCGGGTGTGATGAATATAATTTAAAATAGAACAATGAGAAGAATTCTGTGAGGAAGAACCATGTTTTTTTGGAAAAGGAGAAAACTTGTCTTTCATATCAATGAAGACTCGATCCCCTACAAAAGAAAATATATGAGAAATAAAGATTATGAACAGAGAAAGTACTACTATCTGTTCAGATCATATATGGAACAACTGGAACGACGGGGCGGAGGCGTTATTGAGGTGGAACAGGGAACTTATCCACTGACGAACAATATTTGTATTCCGTCAGATGTTGAACTGAATCTGGCCGACGGCGTTGTTTTTAAAAAAGAGGGGACGGCAAAGAGAGACATTTGTTACGCAAAGTCACTTTTTACGATTGTTCCTCCATCGATAGAGAGAAAACGAAAGAAAGTCAGGGGATATCGGGGGTCAAAGAATGTCAGTATAATCGGAAACGGAACGGTCTTTTTGGATTGTAATAATGTGAAGAACTGTATGGCGATTGCCATGGGGGGAGCGCAGAATGTCAAAATTCAGGGGATTTCTTTTGTCAATGGATATGGTGCTCATTTTATTGAGTTGAATTCGTCCTGCGATGTTCTGGTTGAACATTGTTCTTTCGGAAATTTTCAACTGGTGAGGAAAAAGAGTTATA
>CAMVIN010000034.1 GCA_947167565.1 uncultured Clostridia bacterium
GTGTGGTTTTTGCGGAAAAGAGTTTGATTATACAGTATATCCGATGATACACATCTGAAGAGGACGAATATATCACAACAGATCAGAAGTGGCGGATGCGTTGAACATCAGCTATAAAAATGCCAATAGACTCACACTTGCATTTGGTGCACATAGGACTAGAATTCAGGATATTACGCCATATGATGAATTTAAAAATAATATCACAGTCCAGAAAATATGCGCGTTAATAAAATAGATTTTGCTAATATGGACTGGATCAAAGGAATACAAAGGGCAATTGATTATACAGAGATACATCTAACTGAAGAAATCGATTATGATTTGGTGGCAAAGGAAGCCTATTCATCAGCATTTCATTTTCAGAGAGTATTCAGCATCATGTCTGGCTATACGCTTGGTGATTATATCCGTAGGAGGAGACTTTCACTGGCAGCAAAAGGGAGACAAATAGTTCAACTTCAGGAATCGAAAACATACTGCACAATCGTATTGATATGTAGGTTCATGGTTTCTTCATAGACATCTTCATGAAGGCGGTCTTTGCCGTATCGTATCAGAGATATGGATTTGCATAGATTGACAAATACTTTCCAGTCGCAGTTTGGACTTACGTGTTTAAGATTATCGAAAAGCCATTTGGTGGAGCGTTCATCATTTTCAGTATTTTTCCAGTGTGTTTCCGGCCAGCGTGAGTTTAACATATTGATTTCTTCTTCGCTCAGATAGTCAAATATATTGTTATCTGAAAGAAAAGCCTGTCGTAAATATTCGCGGAAAAGGTCTTTATCTGCTTTGCCGGATGCGGTCATTTGTGAAAAAGCTTCTTTCGTCGCATTTCTCTTATAAACGATAAGCTGATAAACGAATTCTTCTTTGGAAGGAAAAAAGTTATAGAAGGTGCCGGTAGCAATACCGGCTTTTTTTGAGATGTCGGCAACAGAGGTTTTTTTGAGTCCATACAGCTTTATTAATTCGAACCCTGCTTCCAAAAGCTGTTCTTTTATTTTGTCTCGTCCAATCTTATCAAAAATTTGTGGCATGAGATTTCCTCCTCTACTAAAAAATGAATAGAAACTTGAATATGTTCATTTTATAACATACGAAGACCGGTGTCAATGAATATATCAAGGTTTATGTTCATTTATACTTGACAAATGGGTTAGGCAGTGCTAACTTATATAAATGAACATATAAACAGATTTATTCATATATAATAAGGAGGAAATGATGGACATCCTAAATGTGAAGGGGTTAAAGAAAAGTTTTAAAGATATTACAGCGGTGGACGGGATATCGCTTAGCATAGACCAAGGTGATATTCATGGGATTTTGGGACCAAATGGTGCAGGAAAGAGCACAACGATAGGTTGTGTACTGGGGCTGCTTGATCCTGACGAAGGGCAGATTTGCTTTGAGGATAGCCGGGATATATCGAAATGGAAGAAGAATATCGGATATATTCCGCAGGATTTGGCAATATATCCCGACCTTACAGCAGAAGAAAATGTACGTTTTTTCTGTTCACTTTATGGATTTACCGGCAGGGAACTTAAAGAAAAGACAGAAAAGGCGCTCGATTTTGTGGGCTTGCTGGAGGTTAAAAGAAAGAAGGCGTCGGAATACTCGGGGGGGATGAAAAGAAGACTGAACATGGCATGCGGAATTGTTCATGATCCGAAGCTTATCATTATGGATGAACCCACGGTAGGAATTGATCCGCAGTCGCGGAACAGAATCCTTAATAATGTCCGGGAGCTGAACCAGTCTGGGGCTACGATCATTTATACGACACACTATATGCCTGAAGTTGAGGAAATCTGCAATAGGATTACGGTCATTGATCATGGGAAAGTTGTAATCTCGGGCTCAAAGGATGAGATTATCAGGAAGATGGGACGGGATCGGCAGACAGACATAACATTTTCGGTGGAGGCACAGGATACCGCACCATTTGAAAACAGAGTAAAGGGACTTGCATCTGTTCACCGATGTAATGTTACATTATCTGATAATATTCCCATGTGTCGAATTTTTCATTCGGATGATCAGCATATTATGGAGGAATTGATAAAGATTGCATCAGAGGCTCATTTGACCATAACCAATATAGAAAATAAAGAACCGAGTCTGGAGGAAATCTTCCTTTCGCTTACCGGTAAAGAACTTCGGGATGGGAGGTAGTAGAAATGTTCCTGTTACAACTTGTAAAAGAAATCAGGGTTTTCTTTACCAGTAAGGGAAATCTGCTGTTTATGTTATTAATGCCGATACTTCTGATATCATTATTCGGATATGCCCTGAAGGATTATGTCAAGGGCGATTATCAGACATTTGAGGGGGGAAAGGTTTTTTATCTGGCCGATCATGCAGAGAAACAAAAGGTCAATGAATTTACAGGAATCAGCGAAAGAATAACGATGGCTTTGGGAGTAAAGTTTGAAGAGGTTTCTGATTATGAAGATGCGGTGAAAAGAGTGGAAGGAAGCGAGGCATACGGTATCGTTACAATTAAGAATTCAGGGTACGAGTATTTCAGAAGTACCTTTAATGAACCGGAAGGAGGGAAAATCGTTAGAACATTGTTTTGCGAGCTGGCAGAAAACAATGTAGCAGATGGCTCTTCCGATGGTGGAACATATGTAGAGAAGATTCGAATCAATATAAACAAAACAGATTCCAAGCAGTATTATACATTTGCGGGACTTGCCTTTTCGATACTTTTTCTGGGGCTTCTGGTGGCATTTTCTGTTTATGATGAAAAAGAATACGGAACGATTGAAAGAATCAAATTGTCCAATGCAGGTATCGGAGCGATGATAACATCTAAAGTTCTGACAGGTGTTATGTGTGGCTGCGTAATGATAGGAGTGTCTTACCTGTTTTCACATCAAGTTCTTAAAGTGGAATGGGGAGATAAAAAGGCGTATATCATGCTTATTTTGCTGTGCCTTGTGCTCTTGAGTTCTATGTTTGGCTGCGTGGTTGGAATCACGGGAAAGAACAAGACCATATGTCAGAGCAGCGTATTGATGTGCTCGATGTTATGCGGATATCTGGGCGGATCGATTACGCCGCTTTATCTGCTTGAAAATGTTCCGGTGCTTAACTGGCTCGTAAAGATTAGTCCGCTATATTGGACGAATCGGGCGATTGCAAGTCTTCAGAACGGTATTGTGGATGAGAAGATGACTTACAGCATTACCGTGCTCATGAGTCTTACAATACTTCTTATGATTGTCTGCTTGAGGACAGGTAGAAAGGCGGTGAATAGAGCATGAAGAGCGTAGTAGAAAACACGATAACATTGTTTAAAAAGAATAAGGAATTCATTTATCTTGTCACGATACAGCCAGTTCTTATTTTTTTCTTGATGTCATTCCTGCTTCCTTATACAACAATGCACAGCGTAGCGGTTGCAAATTGCGGGACTTCAGAGATGGCATTCAAGATATCGGAGAATCTTGAAACTTTGGAAGGGATAAAACTGACATTTGTACAAGAAGACAAGATAGAAGAAAAACTAATCGGAGGGAATGCAGAACTTGCTGTGGTCATAAGTGATGCCAAAGATGGAGAAGTTCCACAGGTAAAGATGTTAAGTCTCGGAGATTCGGAAGTTGAAAGTGTGATTGAGCTGTGCGTGAATGATACGATAGGCTCCACAGTAAACAATGAAAAGGTAACAGTAAATGAGGCCAAATCAGGCGGAATCAGCGTTTCCAATTCTCTTGCATTTATGATTTTTAAAACACTTACGGCCGGCAGCATTCTCGGGGCTCTTTTTATCACGGAACGCAGGAAGCGGATGAAAGACAGGATTCTCTTAAGTGGAACGGGAAAAGTGGCTTATTATCTTGGCAGATCGATAGTATGCCTTTTGTTTATGATGCTGGGATCTTTATTCTACTACCTGGTAGGCGTACTTCTAAGATTTGATTTTGGGATGCGTAATTCGATAGGATTTTTGCTTATGCTTTTTGTAAGTAATGTCCTTTCTGTGGCGCTTTATGTATTTTTCTCCGCTTTTCTGAATAAGGAAGATGCACTGGGATTTGTAGGAACATTCATTCTGATGCCAATGTCGTTATTTTCGGGAGTTTTGTTCCCATATCGCTTTATGCCGGCATGGATGCAGAAAGTTGGAGCCTGCTTTCCGCAAAGATGGATAGCACTTGCGATAGAAAAGATGCAAATAAGCGGGCAGATAATGAGTGGGTGGAGGGAAATAGTAATGGTATTGGGACTTTCAATCATATTATTTATCATAGGAATCAACTGTGATGGCAGCAAAAAAACAGAGAGGAGCAAATAATGATTCGATTTTTACTTCCTATACTTATTCAGTTCTTTTCTTTTTGCCCGTCTGACTCGATTGATATGTCGTTCAAAGTCACCATTAGAGATAAGTTCTGCTAATACGAATTGAATGTAAGTTGGAACTGTGCACGAGTAAAAGCCCAATCTTTTTTCAAACTCTGAAACAAGACGCTTTGGCAATACCATATATCCGACACGAAAGGAAGGAGATACGGTCATGGAAAAGGTATTCATATAAATTACGTTGGTATCAGAAGTTTGCGAAAATAGTGTTTTCTCCGGCTTTTGAGAGATTGAAAACTCCGATTCATAATCATCTTCCACAATAAACCTATCATTTTGCCCTGCCCAACGCAAATATTCGTGTCTTTTTGAGGCAGAAGCTCTAACTCCGCTGGGATAGCTTCGATACGGGGAAATATGGAGTACATCAGCGCGGCAATTTTGAAGCGCAGCCGAATCAATACCGTCGGGACTGAGAGGCAGTTTTTCAAGTTTTACACCGGAAGAGCTGTATACCTGTTCTATTATTTTATAAGAAGGTGCTTCGATGGCATATACCTTGTTTCTTCCCAGCAGACCAACGGTCAGATTGTACAGATACTCGGAACCTGAGCCAATGATTATTTGATTCTGTTCTGCATAAATTCCTCTGCTTCTGGCAAGGTAGCGGCTGATCGCCTCACGAAGCTCTATAGAGCCTGTATTTGGTGAACGGTCAAGAAATGATTCGCCAAAATCGCTTATCACCCTGCGCATCGTTTTTGCCAGTACAGAAAACGGAAATTCAATATGGGTTGAGTTTTCGTGACGATTGGTGTGATGGTGATGTATCGGATTCTCCTTTTCGTTTGAAGAAGCTACAAAACCGTCGTCAGTGTGGAAGATAACGAAATACCCGCTGCGTTCCCGGGCTGCTATATATCCCTCATCGCAAAGCAAGGCGTAGGCGTGTTCGACCGTCACGGTGCTGACCCCTACTTCGTTAGCAATCATTCTTTTGGATGGTAACTTGCTGCCGAAGGAATAAATCTCCTTAACAATATCCTCAAGCAGTTGTTTATAGAGTTGAAGGTAGGCGGGAATGCCTGTTGTTTTATCAATTATATATTTCATCTGGTTATATAAAATTCTCCTTTTTTGGCTATTTCGATATGGTCAGATTTATTATATACTAATGCGGTAAGTTAATCAAGGGAGGAATAAAGATGAAAGAAAAAAACGCAACTCAAAAAATCGTTATAGCAGCATTGCTTGCGGCACTCACCTGCATAACCACAATGGTCATTGAAATTCCGTCACCATTAAAGGGATATTTGAATCTGGGCGACTGCCTGGTTTTGTTCACCGGATGGATGATATCTCCTTTATACGGATTTTTAGCGGCGGGACTTGGTTCTGCACTGGCAGATTTATTTTCGGGATACGTGATGTATGCACCTGTCACCTTTGTTATTAAGGGGGTGATGGCGGTGGTTGCATTCTATGGCTATAAACTGTTACATAAGAAGATTGGCACTCTTTCTTCCAAAATTATTACAGGTATCGCCGCTGAAGCGGTTATGATACTTGGCTATTTTGTGTTTGAAGGTTTTTTGTATGGTTTTGTTCCGGCTGTTGTAAATATTCCGGCAAATGGTATGCAGGGAACTGTGGGACTTGTTCTCGGATGTATACTCACCCAAATGCTTGAAAAAACTAACCTCTTACAGTTTTAGGATGAACAATGTTGACATTCATAGGTGCTGAATAAGTACAAGCACATACAGAGAATGGAAGAGAACCGGCTGATTTCATTGATATGAGATTGGCCGGCTTAGTTGCATTTTCCACCACAATTCCATATAATCCTCGAGAATCTGAAAGGAGCATGGACCCATATCGAGAAGATAGGTGTGAAACATCTTCTCGGTAAAATTACCGCCTAAAAGCTCCTTCATTTTTTCTTTCAATCTCATAATTTCCACATAGCCGACGGTGTATTTCAGGTAAGAGGCAGGTTCATCTACGACGGCGGAATACACAGCATTGGCAGTATCCTTGCTCCAGGTTCCATATTGCTGAAGGAATTCTAACACTTCATTTTCTGTCCAGCCATGTGCGTGAACGCCGATGTCACAAAGACCGTACAGGCAGAGCGAGACAATCATATTATTTTGCAAAATTGATACTTCATCGGGGGAGACACCGGTGTAGCGGTAAGCGAAAATTTCGGCGTAAGTCGCCCAGCCCTCTGTATAGCCGCCACAGTCAAGGAGATGGCGGAGCAGGGGAACTTTTTTGCTTAATAAATAACTGTTCTGGTACAGATGCCCGGGATAACCTTCATGAGCCAGTGTGTTGAAGAGTGAGGAGGAATCATATTTCGGTGACGGGTTTAGGTAGATAACCTGATGTGAGGGATCGTCTACCGGAGGCGTGAGGTAGAAGGCAGGACTCAAGTAGTCCTGAAGCGATTCATCGACCTCTTTTATCTCATAAGAAGGATTGCTCTCATTACTTTCTGTGGGGGAACTACTTGGATTTTTCTTGTCATCGCACTTGATTTCCGGAAAATCTTTGATAAATTCTTTTTCCAAATAGGCAAGTATTTCCTCGGATGAGTGGAAGTTTGTCACATAGCTTTGGCAGGACGAAAAAAGGGAAGCATCCTTGCCGGCGAGAGACAGCAAAGTATCTTTTGAAACTGTCAGTGTCTCTTTTATTTCTTTTTCAATATTTTCCGTACTCAGTGGAGAACCGGTCGTTTTATGCACAAGATAATCGTAATAGGCGTCCCCGTTTTCATAAGAGGAAAGACTTCCGTTTTCTCTTGCGTGGGGGATTAATTCGTTGATTGTCTGAACCATCCCTTGATAGGCGGGAAGCAGGGAGTTAGTGAGTAGCAATTCATGTTGTTGTAATACGCTCTTTTTTTCGGATTCCGACAGAAAAGACAGATGGGACACTTTTTTGCGAAATATACTTGTCAGCATGGAATATCCGTTGCTATCTAAAAATTCGTTACATTGTTCCGCAATATGTTCCAGTGTGGAGCGACAGGGCAGGGTACTCAGTCCTTTTTTGTTACGTTCAAGATCGAGGAGTGACTGGAAATAATCGGGAACAGAACGAAGCAGGTAGAAGTATTGATCTAAATCTGAGCGCTCCTCGATGCGAAATTCAGCGAGCAGTACCGGAAGCTGTGCCTGAATTCCGGTAGTCGGCCCGAGACTTTCCGAGAATTGCAAATATTTTTCGCCATCTAAGTTGTTTGTCAGAGTTTCTTTCAGGCAGTCATAGGTAACCTGCTGGTCAAAGGTAAGAGTAGATTTTTGATATGACTCAAGAGTGGCAAGAAGATTTTCACTCACAGAACCATCATGCTCTAAATCTTCATAAGTAAAAGAATTCAGTCCCATGGGGAGATCGGTAATACCCAGTTTATCCGGAGAGGAAAGTGTATAGTTCAAAGTCAAAGAGTCCGAAGAGGCGAGGGAACAAAACACTGCATTTGTGAAGCCGGAAAACGATGTATTTTCTTCGGTTGAAACGGAACTCTTCTGTGTGCAGGCAGTGAGAAGACACAGGCTGAGTATAATTGATGTAAAACGACAAAAAAAGCGCATAGTAATTCTCCTATCTATTATAAACGGTATGGAGTTGTGGCAGATTTTCACGCCACATTTTTTATACAATATATGAAATGAAATAAACGAACATTCGTGTGTCATAATTTCTGTAAAAAAACATAGAATTAAAGGCAGACGTTACCAGATTAAAGGAGGGGTATTGTGGAGGATAAACAGGAATTGACCATTGAGAAATACGGACTTCGGGTAAAGAGCCGGTATCGGTCAAGAGGAGCACTGATTCTCGATACCAGTGACGGACTATATTTGATGAGAGAATATGAAAAAATAAGCAGTCATTTCTCTTTTGAAAATGAAATCAAAAAACAACTTTTTCAGCGGAAAATGATACTGACAGATCGTGTTCTGCCGAATTGTGACGGCGAAATGATTACAGAATGGGAGACCGGAGATAAATATGTTGTTTATCATTGGTACAGTGGCGGAGCCTGCGATTATCAAAGAGTAACGGATTTGGAACTGGCGGCGAAAAACCTTGGGGTTCTGCACAGAAATTTAAAAGATTTTTCTGAGGAAAGACAGCCAAATGCTGTAATAGATGCTGATGACAAGGAGACAATGGTAGAAAAATATGGTCGGTACAATCGGGAGTTAAAAAGGGTTTATCAATACATGAAACAGAAGAAGAGAAAAAATCAATTTGAGATGCAGGCTTTGTCGTGCTTTCATGAGTTTTATGAAAAAGCTGAGAGGGCGAAGGAGGAACTGGCAAAGTCTGATTTTGTTAAGCAATGCGGTGGCGGAAACAGGGATGTCTGTCATGGGGCTTACAACTATCACAATTTGATTTTTACAAGAGACGGAGTTGCAACGACAAATTTTGAGAATGCATCATATGGTATTCAATTGATGGATCTTGCTTATTTTCTGCGAAAGGTTCAGGAGAAGACGGGGTGGCAGGTGGACAGGGGGCGTGCTGTTCTGACCGGGTACTCGGCGGAAATGCCGATAGAACCGGATCAAATGGAATTTCTCTGCCAGATTTTGTCGTATCCTGTCAAGTATCGAAAACTGATGAATCAGTATATGAATGGAAAGAAATCTTGGATTTCTGACAAAAATATGGAGAAATTAATGGCGGTCAAGAAAATGGAATCGGCAAAAGAGAAATTTTTGCGCAATATGGCAACAATTTGACTGGTCATTCAGACAAAAATATGGTACAATAGAAAAAAGTTTAAGTTCAGAGCATGTGGGTGAATGGTTTGAAAAATATACGATGGACGGCAGGACTGTTCTGCTTGGTTCTGGTGATGGCACTGGGACTTACCGGCTGTCAGGAGAAGAAAAAGAAAAAAGTCGTTGTGACAGAGGAGCCGAACAGCAATATTACCTATATTAAGGGACCGGATTTTGTTGGAGTAATAAAAAGTATTGATACGGAAAATCAGCGAATTGTGTTCTATAATACACTGATGGAGGTCGAAGAGGAGTATGCGTATTCCGGTGCGACCAGTATTTATTCCAAGAATGACAGGGATATGACGATGGCAGAACTCTCGGTGGGAGAGGTCTTTGATGTTACAAACAGTCAGGACGGTACTAAGGTGACCGAGATGAAAGAGTCATCAGATATTATTGTTGAGGAAGACGTTACGGTAGCAGTCAATGCGGATGAGGGACGTCTTAGTATTAGCGACGTCAATTATGCGTACTCGGAACATCTGATTGCTATTTCGAATGGCAAGGCAATTGATCCGATGGAGATTACCGACAGCGACCGGGTTACGTTCCGCGGGATTAAGGGGCAGGCGTATTCGGTTGTTGTGACAAAAGGACATGGGTATATTGAGCCGACGAACTATAAGGATTTTGTCGGAGGGAAAATGACGGTAGAGGGAGAGGCGATTCTGCCGGTCTCTGCCGGCATGCTTCTCACTGTGCCTGAGGGAAATCAGATTGTCAGTCTTGTCAATGGAGATTTGACGGCGAAGGCGACGGTGGAGGTCAAGCGAGGACAGGTGACGAAGTTGAACGTGGCAAAGTACCAGAGCCAGATGCCGGACACTTCCCGCGTGACGTTTGATATTTCTCCGGAGGGGGCAGAACTTTACATTAATGGCAATCTGACAGATTACAGCAAACCTGTCTCAATGAAATATGGTAGTCATTCCGTGAAAGTTGTCTTAGAGGGCTATCAGAACTATAGCGGAGTTGTGAAGGTAAAGGACAGCAGCGCTAAAGTTCGCATTAATCTGGCGGAGGAGACGGCGGAAGTTGCTTCGGATGACAGCAGCAATAATTCGTCTTCCGTAGAGGAGGACAACTCCTCGGATAGTCAGAATTCAACGGAGACGAAGTATGACAGTGAGCACACGATTTCAGTCAGTGCGCCGGAGGGAGCGGCAGTCTATATCGACGGTACTTATAAGGGGACTGTGCCATGCAGTTTTACCAAAGTGCTTGGCAGTGTGACGCTGACGCTCACTAAGGAGGGATACACCACAAAGAGTTATAGTGTGGAGATTCCGGATGACAGTCAGGATATCAGTTGGAGTTTTCCGGACTTGTCAAAATCAAGTAAATAGTAAGAGAGCGTTTTACGCTTGATATATAAAAAAATGCCGGTTGAATCCGGCGGACAGGAGGATTTTTATGGGTTACAAAGAAACGTATGAGGCTTGGCTTGCAAATCCGTATTTTGATGCGGATACAAAGAAGGAGCTGGAGAGTATTGCAGGGGATGAAAATGAAATCAAAGAGCGTTTTTATGCAGATTTGGAATTTGGTACAGCGGGACTTCGCGGAGTGATTGGAGCCGGAACGAACCGCATGAATATTTATACGGTACGCAAGGCAACACAGGGATTGGCTAATTATATTATCGGTCAGAATGGACAGAATAAAGGTGTAGCGATTGCTTATGATTCCCGTCGTATGTCACCGGAATTTGCGGATGAGGCGGCTTGCTGTCTGGCAGCCAATGGCATTAAGGCGTATGTCTTTGAGTCACTTCGCCCTACACCGGAACTCTCTTTTGCAGTGAGAGAACTGGGATGCATCTCCGGAATCAATATTACGGCAAGCCACAATCCGCCGGAATACAACGGATATAAAGTATACTGGGAGGACGGAGCACAGATTACGCCGCCTCACGACAAGGGGATTATGGATGAGGTTAAGGCCGCTACAGATTATGCTGCCGTAAAGACGATGGACAAGGCTGAGGCAGAGAAGGCAGGTCTCTATGAGACAATTGGAGCAAAGATTGACGACCGCTACATGGAGGAATTAAAGAAAAATGTCCTTCATCCGGAGGCGATCAAAGAGGCCTCTGACAAACTTACAATTGTATACACGCCACTTCACGGAACCGGAAATATTCCGGCGCGCCGCATTTTGAAAGAACTCGGATTTAACAACGTATATGTTGTGCCGGAACAGGAACTGCCGGATGGAGAATTCCCGACAGTAAGTTATCCGAATCCGGAGGCCGCTGAGGCGTTCGAGCTGGCTTTGAAACTGGCAAAAGAAAAAGACGCAGATTTGGTTTTGGCAACTGACCCGGATGCAGACCGTCTCGGTGTTTATGTAAAAGATTCCAAGTCCGGAGAGTATATTTGTCTCACCGGTAATATGTCCGGAAGTTTTCTCGCTGATTATGAAATTGGTCAGAAATTGGCGATTGAGGGTAAACTGCCGGAGGATGGTGAGTTAATTAAGACGATTGTTACATCCAATATGGTAGATGCGATGGTAGAACATTACGGTATTAAACTGACGGAGTGTCTGACCGGATTTAAGTGGATAGGAAAAGAAATCCTTCGTATGGAGACTACCGGAAAAGGCCACTATCTGTTTGGCTTTGAGGAGAGTTATGGCTGCCTGATTGGTACTCATGCGAGAGATAAGGATGCGATTGTGGCAACGATGGCGCTTTGTGAGGCAGCAGCATTCTACAAACTTCAGGGCAAGACTATCTGGGATGCTATGCTTGAGATGTACGAGAAATATGGTTATTACAAAGATGATGTCATTGCGATTTCCCACAAGGGAATTGAGGGGCTGGCAAAGATTAAGTCGATTATGGATAATCTCCGCCAGAATCCGCCGACAGAATTTGGAAGTTATAAAGTTACAGCATTCCGCGATTATCAGGAGGATATTATCAAGGATATGGCGACCGGTGAGACAAAGCCGACCGGTATTCCGAAGTCCAATGTGTTGTATTTTGAACTGACAGATGGAGCATGGCTCTGTGTACGTCCATCCGGAACGGAGCCGAAGATTAAGCTCTACTTTGGCGTGGTGGGCGAGAATCTTGACGACGCAGATAAGAAATCAAAAGATCTGGCAGTCATCGTAAAGGACTTGTTGGATAAGTTATGATAATTGGAGGTTTCGTATGAACAAATATCTGAGCAAATGGGCAGAGGATTTGTCAGTAGAAATAAAAGAGTTAGAAGACGGAGTATTAAATGCGCCCCAGCACTTGCTGGGAGCGCATATTGATAAATCGTCAGGTACGCAGATTATCACAGCGTATCGTCCCTGTGCATGGAATATCTGGCTCATGGATGAAAAAGGAAAGGTCATCGGTGAGATGGAGCGGTTTGGGACGGAAGATTTGTTTGGTATTGTGCTTGACAAGAAAAGTAAGTTTTTGGACAAGTATCGTCTCCGCATAAAATACGGAGAGGATGATTTTGTAGATATGGATGATCCATACGCATTTCCGAAGACAATTACAGACTTCGACTGTTATATTTTCGGTGAGGGCAAACATTACAAAATTTACGAAAAACTCGGCGCTCACATGGAGACTGTAAATGGAGTAGAGGGAACCCGCTTTGCGGTCTGGGCACCTCATGCTCGTTGTGTCAGCGTAATCGGTGAGTTTAATATGTGGGATGGTCGTCTGCACCACATGATGCTTCACGGTGAGAGCGGCATTTTTGAGTTGTTTATTCCGGAGGCATGGGAGGGAGCTTCCTACAAATACGAGATTACGACACAAGATGGTGAAAAACTTTACAAGACAGATCCTTACGGCAATTTTGCAGAACTTCGCCCGAGCAATGCGTCCCGCATTACATCGCTGGACGGATATATTTGGCATGATAAGAAATACAGAGAAAAACTTAAGAACACGCCGAAAGAAAAGCGCGACCGTCAGCCGATGAATATTTATGAAGTTCATCTTGCTTCATGGAAAAAGAAATTTGAAGATGATGATAATGGAAATTACAGTTACCGTGAACTGGCAAAAATGCTTGGGGATTATGTGGAAGAGATGGGATATACCCATATCGAACTCATGGGAATTGCGGAATATCCGTTTGACGGTTCCTGGGGATATCAGGTTGGCTGTTATTATGCACCGACCAGCCGCTACGGTACGCCAAAAGATTTTATGTATTTTGTAGATGAGATGCACAAGCGTGGGATACAAGTTATTCTTGACTGGGTTCCGGCACATTTTCCGAAGGATGAGCATTGTCTCGGTAAATTCGATGGACAGGCTCTTTATGAGCATCCGGACAGCCGACGTGGCGAACATCCGGATTGGGGAACTTACATCTTCGATTACGGACGTCAGGAGGTAAAGAACTTCCTTATAGCCAACGCACTGTTCTGGGTTGACAAGTATCATATCGACGGCCTTCGTGTGGATGCGGTCGCTTCCATGTTATACTTGGATTACGGTAAACAGGATGGACAGTGGCTTCCGAATAAGGACGGAGGCAATGAACATTACGAAGCAGTGGAATTTTTGCAGCAGCTCAATGACACTATGGAGCAGGAGCATCCGGGGGCTTACATTATTGCCGAGGAGTCAACGGCTTGGCCGGGTGTGACTGGTTCTGTTAAGGACAACGGTCTGGGATTTTCTTATAAGTGGAATATGGGATGGATGAATGATTTCCTTGAGTATATGAAGCTGGACCCATATTTTAAGCAGTTCCATCACGGGCAGTTGTGCTTTAGCATTGACTATTATCTGAGCGAAAAATATATTCTTGTGTTGTCGCATGACGAGGTGGTTCATGGAAAATGTTCCCTTTGGAATAAGATGCCGGGACTTGAGGGCGATAAATATCCAGCACTCCGCGCCGCTTACGGATTCATGTACGGACATCCGGGCAAAAAACTTCTCTTTATGGGACAGGAATTTGCACAGAAGAGAGAGTGGGCAGAGTTCCGCAGTCTTGACTGGTTCTTGTTGGATGAGGATATCCGCCACAAACAGATGCAGGATTATGTGAAAGAATTTAATGCGCTGTACAAGAAGTATGACGCATTCTATCACAATGACTTTGATATTATGGGCTTTGAGTGGATGGATTGTGACCGCCCGCAGACGAGTACAGTTTCGTTTGTGCGCCGGGGCAGTACGGCAAAAGACCAACTGCTGTTTATCCTGAACTTTACTCCGATTGCCCATACGATGTATACGACTAAAGTTCCATGTCGCGGGAATTACACAGAGATACTGAACTCGGATGATGAGAAGTTCGGTGGTAAGGGACATATAAATAAAAAGCCGATTAAGGCAAGAAGAGCTATTTTTACTGACCGCAAGGGCGTGGAGACGGAAGGATTCCAGATTGAACTCTTCCTTCCGCCGCTGTCAGCACTGGTGCTGAAGTTTGATTATCAAGGGTAAGTGAATTTGCGGTAGTAGGGGCAACAAAAAGGGATTTCAACCAAACATTCGAGACGGGAAACACTTCGTGTTTAAGTCTCTCATGAATTGGTTGGAATCCCTTTTTGTTTAGTCTACTATCGCAATTTCACTTTTTGCTGCAGGATGTTCCACCATAGATTCAAATAATCTAAGAGGTACAGACGAAAACACAATATCATAGCGGTTTCGTCCGTCTGACAAAAATGCGTACAGACTGACACATAAGAAAATGGCAATTCAATCGGTAAATGTCAGTTGTTATACAAAAAATTTACGGACTGTTTTATTGAATTACAAAAACAGTCCGTAATAGTTTTAATTGCAATGAATGTAGAGATTCTCATAGCAGTAACAAGAAGGAAATATGAGATTGAGAATGAAAGCAAGATAAGGACAAGAAGTAACGAGGGGAGGAAACAAAATATGCATTTTTCATATTGTCCGCATTGTGGGACAAAACTTATAGGAAAAGAAATCGGCGATGAAGGAATTATACCCTATTGCGAGAATTGTAGTGTACCATTATGGGATATGTTCACAACAAGTATTATTGCCGCTGTTGTAAATGAATATGGAGAAGTGGCTTTACTACGACAAAATTATGTTTCTGAAACAAAGTATGTGTGCGTTGCAGGAATAATGAAGCTTGGTGAGTCTGCCGAAGATACAGTGGTTCGAGAGGTTAAAGAGGAAATTGGTCAGGATGTTGAAACATTGGAGTTTGTTTGCAGTTATCCCTATGAGAAAAGAGAAATGTTAATGCTTGGATATAAGGCGATCGTGAAGAAAAAGGAGTTCAAACTGTCCCGTGAGGTTGACTCTGCGGAGTGGATAAAGTTTGAAAAAGCATTGTCCTTATTAAGAGAAGGGAGCATTGGGTGGCAGCTTGTAAAAACTATAATTGGACGATAATTTCCAATTAAAGAATGGAAATTAATAAATAACAATGTAAAAAATCGAGAATTCAGAGATATCCTAAATCTGTTTTCTCGATTTTTTATATAAACTGTGTTGTATCTGTAAATTTTATGTTATACTGTATATGCACATATATTATAGAACAGAGGTGAGTTGCCGGATGAAAAAGTTCAATACGACGGGTGTGTGTATTCCCTCAAAACATTATATGGTCAATATAGATGAGCGTTTGAAAAAAATAAAAGCAATGGTAGATGAAGGAGAGAAGCGGATTACGGTTGGAGATAAAGTTCTTTTTGAAGGTATGCTCTAAAAAGGGGAGGAAAGTTTACATGGAAGAAATAAGAATAAAAGAGAAAAAAGTTGCCATTACATTGGCTATCGTTAGTGTTATTGGGGCTCTGTTGGTTGCACCGTTTGCCATTGTGGCACTACCTTGGACAATTATGGATATATATGCACTGTTTATGGTGCCCGTTCCACCTGAACCGCAAATTAAGCAGGCAGAGTTTCCGTTCACTTTGACTTATGAGTTAAACGGTGAAAACAAGACAATAGAGGATACTTTAATATGTAAGTATGATGGAACGGAGATAAATGAAGGTGATTTCATAAAACGGCGAACATGGACGTATCAACTGAAAAGCGGTGGAAATGACATTGTTTTGCTGACTCAAAAAGGGAAAAGCGGCAGTGAAAAGAAAATTTGCATAGGCATATCGCCGGAATTTTACATGGGGGATACAGAAGTGGCGGGTACGGATACCGGTGATTATTTTCTTTACTACCTAAAACATTTCGTTGACGGTGGGGAAGAAGAAGGCTCGATTGGTGTAAAGAGACTCTACGAAAAATATGGAGTAAAAATAATTCACTGGTCCTGTGCTCCGCCGATAGAGAATACATTTTCTTAGAAAATCTTATAACTGTTTAGTGGCCTCATTTTTTACCGGGCACTTGAATACGCATCCAAAAGAAGACGAGTATCCTCATATACATTTTCGTTTCCGCCAATGTTGAACACAACGACAAGAAGACTCCGGTTGCCTGTTCCGACTGCTTTTGTTTTGGTGAGAAGAGTGTTTCTGGCAATTCTTGTGTATCCGGTTTTCATGCCGACTATTTCATATTTTTTCTTGCTGTATTTATAACCTCTGTAAAACATATTAGTGTTTCGGAAAGAGTGTAGATATTTGTGACTCTTATCATACACTCGTATGCGTTTTTTCTTTGACATTTTATTGATAATCGGGCAGTTGTCACTGGCGTATTTGGCCAGTTTCATCATATCATTTGCTGTGGTGTGGATTTTTTTAAAGCCATTCCCTTTGTCCAGACCGATTCCGTTATCAAAATAGGATTTTGTCATGCCAATATCGGAGGCCATTTTGTTCAAATCTTTTACAAATAATCTGCTGGTCTTGTAAAGGCTTTTGTTGAGCGCTTGTACAGCGTCGGCAGCAGAACAGACGATGACAAGTCCAATCAGATCCTTGTACGAATATTTGCGTTTCTTTTTCAGATAAGCACATTTGCTTCCGGAAGGAACACTGTCTATCATTTTTTTTGTGATTTTCACATAATCATTCATCTGTACATTTTTTTTCTCCATCCGGCGAACAATAGTACAAATGGTAAGGACTTTAGTTGTGCTGGCAGGATATATTTTCTTGTTTGCCTTATGAGATGCATAAATCTCGCCGGTCTCGGCATCTTCAACAACATAGGATGCCTTAATATCAGTTACTGTCATCTTCTTCTGCTTGGCAGAAACATCAAGTGAGTTTGCTTGCCCGCCCCAAATGGAAGCCGCTACTACAACACATAAAAATGACGAAATTAATTTCTTTTTTCTATTAAACATAATAATCAACTCTCTTTCATAAAGCATAGATGTTCACTATTATAAGTGTTTTGTGAAAAAAAATCAAGAGAAGAGGACATAAATCGCGTGAAAAGAGGTGGAAAGAAGACGCTTCCGGTAGTGGTAAGCGATAAATATTGACGAGAGACTATTCGTTTTATATAATGACAAGTACAAGATACTTATATATAATGGAACTAGTTAGAGAATAAGAAAATACGAGGAGGAATAGTATGTTTACACAATATCAGTTACCGTATGCGTATGATGCGTTGGAACCGCACATAGATGCTCTGACGGTTGAGACACATCACGGCAAGCATCATGCAACTTACACAAAAAATTTGAATGACTTCGCGGAGAAGGCTGGAGTGCAGGAGAAGGATATCGTAGAACTGCTTGGTTCACTGGAAGATGTGAGTGAGGAGTATCGTACCGCAATTCGCAACAATGGTGGCGGATTTTACAATCACAATCTCTATTTTGAGACGATTTCGCCGAATGGAGGCGGCGTGCCGACAGGAGTGCTTGGTGATAAAATCAATGAGTGCTTTGGCAGCTTTGAGGAGTTCAAGGAGAAGATTTCCGCGCTGGCAATGGGACAGTTTGGTTCCGGTTGGGCGTGGCTTTCTGTCGCAAAGGATGGATCACTTGTCCTCTCGAACTCCGGCAATCAGGACAATCCGATTTCCCTCGGCACCGGAAATATGCCAATTATGTGCATTGATGTGTGGGAACACGCCTACTATTTGAAGTATAAGAACCTGCGGGCAGATTATGTGAAGGAATTGTTTGAGGTCATTGACTGGGAGGTAGTCGGGAGAAAGTATGAAGAGCAATTAAAACGGTAATAGTGGCGTAAAACGACTGAAAATCCGTCTGAACAACAGTTGACATCATTCCCTGATGCTGATAGGCGGACAAGGGATAATGTCAAAAATGTTGTAGTGAAGAGTGATGACCGGGCAGAGTATATGATTTTGTCTGTTGAGAATCAATTGAATGTACATTATGCCATGCCGATACGAGAGATGCTACAGGATGCCATGCAGTATGATAATCAAGTAAAGACAATTTCGAAAAATCATAAAAAATTAAGGGAAGAGGGAACAAATCATCTTAAGGAAGGTGCGGAGTACTTATCCGGTTTTGCAAAGAATGATAAGATAAATCCGGTAATATCATTAGTTGTTTTGTGGAATGGTAATGAATGGGATGGACCGAGAACTTTACATGATATGTTGAAGGTAAAGGATAAAGAATTGCTGGCGCATGTTCCGGATTACAAATTGAATATTATAGAGCCACAATCAATTCGGGATAAAGATTTTGAAAAATTTCACTCTAAGATGAATCAAGTCTTCAAATATATTAAGTACTCGAAAAATAAAGCAATTTTGAGAAAATTAGTAGAAGAAGACGAAATGTATCGTACGATGGATCGAGAGACTGCAGAGTTAATTAATGTAGTGACAAATTCAAAACTGGAATTTCAAGAGGAAGGAGAAGCCAAGATGGCTCTGCTTATGAGAAGATTGATAGAGGCGGGAAGGAATGACGATGTAGAGAAAGCTGCTATCGATGAAAAGGTGCGAATGGAGTTGTATAAGGAGTTTGGTGTTGATTCGTTGGATTGAAAAGTTTTTGTCGTTGGATTTTCCCTGTGAAAAGGGGGAATTGAATGGACGAGGAACAATTGTATCGCCAGTACCACCCGGCATTCTGTGCAGCGATTATGCAGAGTTTTGAGAAGGACTTAGACCACCTTGAATGCAGACGGGAGTACAATCTTAACACCATGCCGAACCGGATTGATTTTGTTATGGTTAAGAAGGATGAAGGCAGGGAGTTGGAGAGCGGTCTTGGAAAAAGACTGAAAAAGCACACGTTGTACGAGTATAAGTCACCGAAACAGGATTTGGGACTTGCCGAGTATCATCTCGGTATGGCATATGTTCATCTGTATACTCACTACGAGAAGAATGTAAATGCTGAAGAGATTACGCTTTCTTTCGTGAGGGAAGGGGAACCGGTTCTGCTAATGAAATATTTGGAAGAACAGGGTTTTGCAATCGAGAAGAGTGAGCCGGGAATTTATTTTGCGGGCAGACCGGGACATGTGGATATCCAGATTCTTGTCACGAGTGAGCTTGACTGGAAGTACGCATGGCTGAAAGCCCTGACAGACAAACTTACAAGTGAGGATGTAGGGAGAATAGCAAAAGAGGCAGATTCCGTAACAGATGAGCAGGGGAAACAAAGAGTTCGCTCTATCCTGGACTTAATATCATTGCTCAACAGGAACAAAAAATGGATGAAGGAGATGATGGGAATGGGTGCATTCTTAGACTTGTTTAAGGAAGAATTTGAGGAGAAGGACAGACAGATTAAGAGTTTGAGTGAGCAGTTGCAGAACCAAAGTGAGCAGTTGCAGAACCAAAGTGAGCAGTTGCAGAACCAAAGTGAGCAGTTACAGGATAAAGATGAGCAGTTACAAACTAAAGATGAGCAGT
>CAMVIN010000035.1 GCA_947167565.1 uncultured Clostridia bacterium
TGGAAAATGCAATCAGCACGGTGGAGGGAGAAAACTACCTCAAAGAGGCGAGAAACATGGCAGCGTATCATCATGAAAGATGGGATGGCAAGGGGTATCCGGAAGGTCTTCATGGAGAAGTCATTCCGCTGTCGGCTCGGATTATGGCCGTAGCAGATGTATTTGATGCATTGGTTTCACCTCGTGTCTATAAAGCAGCATTTCCGTTGGAAAAAGCGCTGGGGATATTGAGAGATGGCGCAGGTACACAATTTGATCCAAAGTGTGTGGAAGTATTTATGGATGCACTCCCGGAAGTGAAGAAAGTAATGAAAAAGTATCAGGAATAAGAGGAGGGAGTTACCATGTTTGGGCATAGAACCGGTCTTATAGCAATAATCGTGTTTTTTAGTGTAATGAGTTTTTCGACACCTGTCTGTGCAGAGGAGCAGAAAACGGAAGAAGAGGGAGTTGAGCAGGAATATATTGGGGGAGGATATGCTGCTTCCGGACAAATAGAAAATGTGGGATATATGCCTGTGATGTATGATGCAACAAACGGACTTCCAACTTCAGAGGCAAACTGCGTACTTGGTGCACAGGATGGGTATATCTGGATAGGAGGATATAGTGGAATCATCAAATATAACGGCACTGCCTTCGAGCGAATGGATGCTTCTGATGGGCTCACAAGCGCAAGAGGTTTTTTTGAGGATAGTAAGGGGCGTATTTGGATAGCAACGAACGACAACGGCGTTGTTGTGCTTGCCGGGCAAGAACAGGTTCGCTATACAAAGTCCGGTGGATTGTCATCATCCTCTGTCCGTACCTTTGCAGAGGATTCTGAAGGGAGAGTCTATATTGGATCGACAGCCGGAATTTGTTACGTGGATCAGAATATGAGGCTTCATAAGATTGATGATAAGAGGATTAATGAAGAGAGAATTTTAAAACTTGATTCAGATGTTAGTGGAAAAGTAGTTGGATATACGAAAAATGGTGCGATTTTTACCATAACAGAGAGTGGAATCGGAGAATTTTATAAAAGCACAGAACTCGGAATCGGGAAGATTACTTTTATTATGCCGGATCCGGTGACTGAGGGGAAAGTTTGGCTTGGCACAGAATCGAATGTTGTTTATTACGGAGATTTTGGAAATGATGCTTCGCATATGGAAAAACTTATTGTTGATCCTCTGGAGGGTGTGAAATGGATATCCTATGAGTGTGGGCGTATCTGGATTCTGTCAGAGAATATGGTGGGATATTTGGATGAAGAGAGGAAATATCATGCTCTTGAAGATTTACCTTTGAATGATTCGATTGAGATGATCACAACGGATTATCAGGATAATTTGTGGGTTGCCTCATCTCGTCAGGGAGTCATGAAAATTATAATGAATAATTTTATGGATTATACAGCAAAGGCCGGGATTCAAGATGAAGTAGTAAACGTGACCTGTTTGTATCAGGGGATGCTTTATGTTGGCAGTGACACGGGGATTTACGTTGTCTCTTCAGATGGGAAGAAGGTAGACAATGAGATAACTAAGTACATAGGAAATACTAGGATCCGGCATATGATGGTTGACAGCGAGGGGGATTTGTGGATATCGACCTTTACAAATGGGCTCGGAATGGTATGTGTGACAAGGAACGGAGCAATACAATCATATACATTAAAAGAAGGTATGCCGGGAAATGAGATTCGTTGTGCTGTTCAGATGAGTGATGGATCGATTGTGTGTGGGACGAATACCGGATTGGCAGTGATAAAAGACGGACGAGTAGTAAAGTCTTATGGTAGTCGCGATGGACTCGCCAATACAGTAATCCTTTCTGTTGCTGAAGGGCTGGACGGAGAGATATATGCCGGAACAGATGGTGACGGAATTTATGTGCTGGATGGTTCTAATGTAAAGAGATTAGGGGAAGAGAGTGGACTTACAAGTGATGTTGTTACCAGAATACAGAAGGATGAAAGTGAGGATTTATATTGGATTGTTACGTCAAATTCCATTGAGTATATGGAGGATGGAGAAATAAAAAATGTGTCAACATTTCCCTACAACAATAATTTTGATTTGTATCCGGATCAGAGGGGGAATCTTTGGGTTCTTTCCTCCCAGGGGGTGTATTGCGTAAAGAAAGAAGATATGTTGAGTAATGAGATTTCTGAGTATCGGTTCTATTCGCTTGCAAACGGATTAACAACTCTTTCTGTCGCAAACAGTTATAGTGCATTGGACACAAATGGAGATTTGTATATAGCCGGACAGACAGGTGTGTCAAAAGTAAACATCAACAATTTTTTTGAGGAAATTCCTAATGTACTTGCTAAAGTGGGGGCGATGAACTGCGACGGAGTAGAAATTTTTCCGGATGATGATGGCGTTTATACGATTCCCAAGAATGCAGAACGTATTCAGATTTCGACAGATATATTGGATTATACGATACAGAATCCTTATGTTCATGTGTATCTGGAGGGAACCGGAGATAGCGGAATCACTGATTCGCAGAATAATCTCACTTCATTGGAGTATACAGAACTTCCGTATGGCAAATACACTCTTCACATTGAAATGCTGGGGCAAAGTCGCCACACGGTGCTTTCGGACACAACATATTCAATTGTAAAAAAACCAAGATTTTTTGAAATTTACACAGTGCGGATTTTGCTGATTCTCCTGCTTGCCGCTGTGGCAGGATTTAGTGTGTGGAAGATTATGACCGGGACGGTTGTGAGGAAGCAGTATCTTGCCATTCAGGAGGCAAGAGACGAGGCAGAGAGAGCGAATTCTGCAAAATCCCGTTTCCTTGCGAATATGTCCCACGAGATCAGAACGCCGATTAATACGATTTTAGGAATGGACGAGATGATTCTCAGAGAGGATTCAAAAGATGTACCAAAGCCATACTTTATGGCGGTAGCAGGGTATGCGTTGGATATAAAGAGTGCCACAGAGTCACTGCTTGGACTGATTAATGATCTTCTTGATATTTCGAAAATAGAATCCGGCAAGATGCATCTTGTAGAGCAGGAATATGAGCCGGAGGGAATGCTTCGGTCGGCCATTACCATGATTCGGATCAGGAGTGAAGCGAAGAAACTTTATTTTGATGTCGATATTGATTCGAGACTCCCGAAAAGGTTGTATGGAGATCAGGAGAAAATAAAACAGATTATTCTGAATCTTCTCACCAATGCGGTCAAATATACGCAGGAGGGCGGTTTCACCCTGAAAGTAGAAGTGATAGAGAAAACAGAACTTTCCTGTGCGCTTCGCATTTCTGTAAAAGATACCGGCATTGGAGTAAAGCAGGAAGATTTAGATACGCTTTTTACTGCTTATGAGCGTCTGGATGAAGTAAAAAACAGCGGAATTCAGGGAACCGGTCTCGGACTCGATATTTCAAGGCAGTTTGTGGAAATGATGGATGGCAGATTGTGGTGTGAGAGTGTTTACGGAGAGGGAAGCGAGTTCATCATGACAATCGACCAAAAGATTGTAGACGCTGCTGAAATCGGAGTTTTTCACGAAGAGGAAGACATGATGGCAAAGGGACCGTATGTGCCGCAGTTTGTAGCGCCGGATGCAGATATCTTGGTGGTAGATGACAATCCGATGAATCTCACGGTTATAAAGAATCTGCTGAAACCGACAAAGGTGTTTGTTACAACAGCTGACAGTGGGAAAGATTGTCTGGAAAAACTTGCTTCAGGTAGTTTCAATGTGGTTCTTTTAGACCATATGATGCCTGAGATGGACGGCATTGAGACTCTTGCAAAAATCAGGGAGAAGTATCCGGAACTTCCGGTATATGCTCTTACTGCGAATGCAACTTCCGGCGGAGAAGATTTTTATAAATCAAAAGGGTTTAACGGATATCTTGCAAAACCAATCGATACGGTAGCTGTCGAGCATGCGATTATGCGACATCTGCCGGAGGAAATCATGATGAAGCCTGTTGTGGAGCAGGGATTGGACCATGATACGGAACTCAGTGAAGAGGCGCAATGGCTGAATGATGTGGAAGGAATTTCGGTGTCTGATGGAATTCGTAATTCCGGGGGAGCATCTGCCTTTATATTCTCTCTGAACCTTTTTTGCGATACGCTGGATGACAACGCAAAAGTACTTGAGGATGCCTTGGCAGAGGGAGATATTAAACTCTATACGATTAAAGTGCATGCGCTCAAAAGTTCTGCGAGAATTATTGGCGCGTTGGAACTTTCAGAGAAGTGTCAGGAACTTGAAGATGCCGGAAACAGGGGCGATGAAAAATTTATCTATGCCAATTCGGGAGATATGATGGCAGATTATCGTTCGTATAAAGAAAAACTAAGCAAATTAAAGAGCGCAGAAGAGGTGCCGGAGGAAAAGAAACTGATAACGTCCGAAGAACTCGAGCGGGCGTTTGAGTCTTTGCGGGAAGCGGTTTCCGTGATGGACTATGATGAAATAGAAATGATGTTGGAAAAATTAAAGGAGTACCGTCTTCCGGATTCAGAACAGAATCAAATTGGGGAACTTGAAAAACTGTTGAAAGTTTTCGACTGGGATGCCATGGAAGAATTGATGGAAAAGTAGGAGGAATGAAAAAAATATGTACAATCAAGTGATGGAAAACAAACCGAGTATTTTAATTATTGATGATGATCCGAATTATTTAAGTCTGATTCGGGAGTGGTTAAAAGGAACCTATAAAGTCGGCATGGCAGTTTCGGGTGCGCAGGCATTCAAATATCTGGGTAAAAATAACGTAGATTTGATTTTGCTGGATTACGAGATGCCTGTGACAAGCGGACCACAGGTTTTTGAAATGCTGCGTGCAGACGAAGATACAAGTTCTATACCGGTAATGTTTCTGACCGGAAAGAGTGATAAAGAGAGCGTCATGGGAGTGCTGATGTTAAAGCCGGACGGATATTTTCTCAAGACGATTCAGAGAGCGGAATTGTTAAAGCGTTTGAATGATTATTTTGTGAACAGAGAAGGATAAGAGAATGGTAGAATTATTAAGAAATCACCAATTAAATGTCATGCTTTCACTCTCGAGTGTATGTGCGGCGATTTCATTCTTTGCAATCATGGCAAGAACCCTTCCGCCAAAAAGAAAAAGAGCACTTGTATATCTCGAGATTTCGGCGTGCCTTCTATTAACGGCAGACCGCATTGCCTACATATATCGCGGGGATGTGAGCAGTTTGGGGTTCTGGATGGTAAGGGCTGCAAATTTTGCTGTCTTTTTCTTATCGCTTGCCGTCATGCATGGTTTTAACCTGTATCTGGCGGATTTGTGCCGGACAGAGATTGGACTGAAATCAGTACCCGGACGACTCCGGCTGATAGAATTATTGCTAAGCGTGGGCTGGGCAATGGTTATCATATCTCAGTTTACAGGTTTTTATTATACATTTGATGCGACGAACCGATACCAGAGAGGTCCGGGATTTATGTTTAGTTATATCGTCCCGGCTCTGGTTATTGTGCTACAATTGTCTGTTATCATTCAGTATTATAGAAGAATGAGCCGGTTAATCCGGATAGCACTGATTCTATTTTCAATTGCCCCTTTGGTTGGTACAGTTTTGCAATTTTTTGCCTATGGGTTGTCTTTGACGAATATTACAATTGTAGGAATGGCAGTTGTGCTGTATCTCTTTGTCATCGTTGAGATGAACCGGATTGTGCAGCGGGCGCAGCAGCTTGAAATCGAATATTTAAAAGAAGAACATAAGAGTATGCAGCAGCTCTTTGAGCAGACGGCGACCGCTCTTGCCAACGCCATTGATGCCAAGGATAAGTACACACAGGGACATTCTGCGAGAGTTGCGGAATATTCCAGAGAAATTGCCAGACTTGCAAAGAAAGATGAGAAAACCTGTGATCAGATTTATTATACAGCACTGTTACATGATGTGGGGAAAATTGGAATTCCCGACAGTATTATCAATAAAGAGTCCGGTCTTACAGATGAAGAATATGAAAAGATAAAAAACCATCCTTCCATAGGTGGCGAGATTTTATCAACAATTTCCGGGTTTCCTTTTCTCAGTGTCGGTGCCAGATTTCATCATGAGAGATATGATGGAAAGGGGTATCCGGATGGATTAAAGGGAAATGATATTCCTGAGATAGCAAGGATTGTCGCAGTGGCAGACACATACGATGCAATGACGTCAAAGAGAAGTTATCGTGATCCTCTTCCGCAGAGTACGGTGAGAGAGGAGTTTGTAAAGGGAGCAGGCACTCAGTTTGATCCGGAATATGCAGCGATTATGGTTGATATGATTGACCGCGATACAGATTATCAGATGAAAGAAAAGGATGAGGATGTTGTGAGGGGAGATGAGGCAGATCTTACCAAAGTGGCAGAAATGAATTTTGGTGATTATCGTTCTGTCGTATCGGATGGCATCTCTCTGTCGGACGAGAAACTCCGGATTCATTTTGAGGCAGTGCCGGAGCGGGGGGCAGATGAGAAATTTACTCTTCCTGTGATTATTCTTTTTGACTCGCTCGATTCCTGTGTTCACAGGGAAGATTGGGAAGTGAAAACTTATCATTATCTTGAACATGGCGAGATCTGGTTTGATGGGCATGTAATCTGTACAGCAGCAAGGGATATAAAGGCGGAAGTGTCCGAGCAGAGGGGAGAGGTTTCTGTAGAAGGCCGGACAGTTTCCTATGATATTGAGGCGGTAAAATTTGCAGACCATGTGAGAATAACAATCAAGAGTTCGGTTCAGACAGTGGATGTTATTGTTGCGCTTTCAGAGGTGTCAGAGCGCGCATATATTGCAGTTACAGGTGAGCACTGCAGTATCCGCAACATATCTGTCGAAGAGACAGGTGAGAAGATTACGGAGAATGATATTCCGAGAATTGCAGAGGAAATCAAATATACGAACCGCATGGAAGGTGACATTCCGAATCTTCAGGTAAATCACAACCGCAATTTGACAACAAAGGGAATTCCGGTGGCAGATGGCATGTGGCTTGTTTTTCACACGATGAGTATACCGCCTGCAAACTTAATATGGAACTGTGCGTTCATTCTTTTGTTTACGTCAGAGAATGGGATGCCGGGCGGAAGAAATTATCGTGAATTTGCCTGCATACGACTGGATGGTGAAAATGCCACAGAGCAGAATCAGACAGAGAAAAACGCAGCAGAGAACGAACTTGAAGTGCGAAAAAATGATGAATTTGTTGGATGGGACGCGTGGAAAGAACGGAACAAGAAAGGTTTTGATTGTCAGGTTTCATTTAGAAGGAGAAAGAATAAAATTACCATGGTGACGGAAAATGCAGGGATTTTTATTAAAAATGTGACTACAGTATCAGATGAAACACAGGAAGTTTATGTCGCTCTGACGGGAGAACGGTGCGCTCTGACGAATATTCGAATTTTGTAATAATAAAATTTTATCATTTTGACTGTTGCATTTTCTACTATATAGTGTTATTATAAGCGTACTGACGCACTAAATATAGAAGGTGGATATTATGTATGAAGTGAGTTGGTTTTACGCATAATAACAGTATTTCAATGGAAAACGGAGGACAGCTATGGTTAATTTTGAGCAGTGGAATGATTATGAGGGACGTCTTTGGAAAGAAGAGATTAATGTCAGAGATTTCATTCAGAAGAACTATAAGCAGTATGACGGCGATGAGAGCTTTCTTGCCGGACCGACAGAGGCTACGAATAAGCTTTGGGGCAAACTACAGGAATTGCAGAAAGAGGAGCGCGAGAAGGGCGGCGTTTTAGATATGGACACCGATATTGTATCATCGCTTACTTCTCATGGAGCAGGATATATCAGTGAAGAACTGAAAGATTTGGAGCAGATTGTAGGGTTACAGACTGACAAGCCGTTGAAGCGTGCGTTTATGCCTTATGGTGGTATCAACATGGCGGAGAAGTCACTTACTGAGTATGGGTATACGCCGAATCCGGAATTACACAAGATTTTTACTGTTTATCATAAAACACACAATCAGGCAGTGTTCGATGCCTATACACCGGAGATGAGAGCGGCGAGAAAGAATAAGATTGTCACAGGACTTCCGGATACGTACGGCCGTGGCCGTATCGTTGGTGATGCGAGACGTGTGGCACTGTATGGTATTGATCATCTGATTGCCTGCAAGGAGAAGGATAAACTCGTCTGTGGAAGCGGAAGCATGAAGGGTGAGGTCATCCGTCAGAGAGAAGAACTTCAGATGCAGATTAATGCATTGAAGGGCATGAAAGAGATGGCAGAGATTTACGGCTGTGATATTTCCCAGCCGGCGAAGAATGCCAAAGAGGCTGTGCAGTGGACTTATTTTGGTTATCTGGCAGCGATTAAGACGCAGAACGGTGCAGCGATGAGTATTGGTCGTGTCTGCACATTCCTGGATATTTATATTCAGCGCGATTTGGAAAAGGGAATAATTACAGAGGAGCAGGCTCAGGAGTTGATTGACCACATGGTTCTCAAATTCCGTATGGTGAAGTTTGCACGTTGTAATTCTTATAACCAGTTATTCTCCGGAGATCCGGTATGGGCGACAATTGATCTTGCCGGTATTGGCGTAGATGGTCGTCATATGGTGACGAAGACGGATTACCGTGTGCTTCACACTTTGGAAAATATGGGACCGGCACCGGAACCGAATATTACGGTTTTGTATTCATCTGCTCTGCCGGATAATTTTAAGAAATATGCAGCAAATATTTCGATTAAGACCAGTTCTGTTCAGTATGAGAACGATGATGTCATGAAGCCGGTATGGGGCGATGACTATGCGATTTGCTGTTGTGTATCTGCTACACAGACCGGTAAGGAGATGCAGTTCTTTGGAGCAAGAGCCAATCTTGCTAAATGTCTTCTGTATGCCATCAATGGTGGTGTGGACGAGAAGACCGGTGATCAGGTCGGTCCGAAATATCGTCCAGTCACTACAGAGTATCTTGACTACGATGACGTGATGGATAAGTATGATATTATGATGGACTGGCTGGCAGATTTGTATGTCAACATTCTGAACTTGATTCAGTATATGCATGATAAGTATTACTATGAGGCAGCTCAGATGGCATTGATTGATACCGATGTGCGACGCACATTTGCAACCGGTATAGCGGGATTCTCTCATGTTATTGACTCACTGAGCGCAATTAAGTATGCGAAGGTGAAGACTGTCCGTGATGAGAGAGGACTTGTAGTAGACTACGAAGTAGAGGGAGATTTCCCTCGTTATGGAAATGATGATGACCGCGCAGATGAGATTGGGGTATGGCTTCTCAGAACATTTGTTGAGAAGATTAAGAAACATCATACGTACCGTCGTTCCGAGCCGACCACATCCATTCTCACGATTACTTCCAATGTCGTTTACGGCAAGGCAACCGGAGCAATGCCGGATGGAAGAAAAGCGGGTGAGCCTTTGTCACCGGGTGCGAATCCATCTTACGGTGCAGAGAACAGCGGACTTTTGGCATCGCTCAACTCTGTGGCTAAGATTCCGTATCACTGGGCATTAGATGGTATTTCCAATACCCAGACGATGAATCCGGATGCACTAGGACACAGTCACGAAGAGCGTGTGACGAATCTCGTTCAGACGATGGATGGATATTTTGATCAGGGCGCACATCACCTCAATGTCAATGTTTTTGGTAAAGAGAAGTTGATTGATGCGATGGAACACCCAGAGAAAGAAGAGTATGCGAACTTTACAATTCGTGTATCGGGTTATGCCGTGAAGTTTATTGACCTCACAAGAGAGCAGCAGGAAGATGTTATTGCAAGAACCTGCCATGGCTCACTGTAAAAAATGCGACGTGAAAATCTGTCGCATCCCGAGAACAACTTTGTTGTTCTTCACAATGTAAAATAGAGGAAAAGCGCTGCTACATGATGAGATGTAGTAGCGCTTTTCCAAAATGTCCAGAAGGAAGGAGTGACATTGTTTGAGCAATTATAGTAGAGTTGATTTGTCAATCGGCACAGCCATCGGGCGCATCCATTCCGTAGAGACGTTTGGGCTTGTGGACGGTCCGGGTGTGAGATATGTGATTTTTGTACAGGGCTGCAATATGCGCTGCCGGTACTGTCACAATCCGGAGACGTGGAGCAAGGAATTGGCGAACGAGGCGACATCGGGAGATGTGACGGCGAAGGAGGCCTTTGACCGGGCATACCGCTATCACAATTACTGGAAGAAAAATGGTGGAATTACGGTGAGTGGCGGTGAACCTCTTTTGCAGATTGATTTTGTGACAGAACTTTTTTCGCTGGCAAAGAAAAAGGGGATTCACACCACACTGGACACCGCCGGCAATCCATTTACAAGAGAAGAGCCGTTCTTTGGCAAGTTTGAGAAATTGATGGAAGTGACAGATCTTGTGATGCTGGATATCAAACAGGTGAACCGGGACAAGCACAGGGAGCTGACCGGACACGGCAACGACAATATTCTCGACATGGCAGATTATCTGTCAGAGACAGGCAAGGAGATGTGGATTCGCCGTGTACTGGTGCCGGGACTGACGGATGATGCAGAGGATTTGCGGGCTCTTCGGGCAAAACTGGATGAGTGGAAAAATGTGAGCCGCGTGGAAGTTCTCCCGTATCACTCGATGGGACTTTTTAAGTGGGAGAGAATGGGCGTTGAATATTCTCTGAAAGACGCGAAGCCGCCGACGGAGGAAGAGGTCAGACAAGCCGAGGAGATTTTGGGGATAGAAAAGCACTGATTTCTCATGTATCAATTGACATGAGAGAAATCTTCGACTAAAATGGAGTTGTATTCCATTTTGGCCGGAGGTTTTTATGTATTTACACAGACATATTGAAAAAATATTAAAAAAAGCAGAAAAGCAGACAAAAGTGATATTACTTACAGGTGCAAGGCAGGTGGGAAAATCTACTTCTATCCGTGAAATTTTTCAGGACTATGAGTACATTACTTTAGATGATGAAAATGAACTGGGACTTGCGCTGACAGACCGTACCCTGTTTTTTAAAGACCGTAATTTTCCCCTTATTATTGATGAAGTTCAGTACGCCAAGGAATTAATGAGGGCAATTAAACTGGTGAGTGATAAAAGTGATAAAAAAGGTCAGATTTTTATTACTGGTTCGCAAACTTATGAATTGCTCAGTACAGCTTCAGAGTCCCTTGCCGGACGAATTACGATTTTAGAAATGAGCAGCCTGTCTTGTCGCGAGATTTTCCATGTTCCATTCTGTGATGCCATGTTGCCGACAGAGGAATATATTGAGCAGAGAAAAAAACATATGATTCCTTATACAAAACTATGGGAGCGCATTCACCGTGGCAGTATGCCGGAATTGTTAGATGAGGAGCGGGACTGGGAGTGGTTTTACCGGGATTATATCCGAACCTACATTGAGAGAGATGTGCGCAAGATTGTCAATATAAAGGATGAGATGAAGTTTCGGAGTTTTTTAGTTTCGATTGCGGCGCGTTCCGGACAACTTTTAATTTATCAAGATGTGGCGTATGATGTGGGAGTTGATGTGAAGACGGTGAAGAACTGGCTCTCTGTTGTGGCAGCTTCGGGGCTGATTAAGATGATTCATCCCTATCACAATAATGCCATCAAAAGGGCAATTAAAACGCCGAAACTGTATTTTATGGATACGGGACTTCTCTGTTATTTTGTGGGGTGGAAAACATATCAGACGGCTCAGAATGGCGCAATGGCGGGAAATATATTTGAGACTTTTGTGGTGAGTGAGATTATAAAGAGTTATATTAATGCAGGAAATAGTACAGACCAGATTTATTATTACAGGGATAAAGATAAAAAGGAAATTGACCTCCTCATTGAAGAGGAAAATGTTTTGTATCCGATTGAGATAAAAAAGGGAGCGGCAGTGAGCCGCGACTGGATTAAGAATTTTTCTGTACTGGATAAAATTAAGGAAAAAACTGTCGGAAACGGAGCGGTTATCTGTCAAGTGGACAAAACGATTCCGATTACTCAGAGTGTGACGGCACTTCCGGTGGAATATATATGAGACACTATATGTTTTTGTTGGTTTTGTCGATATAAAGAATAGAAAAATTATGATTATGTAAATTGAAGGGTGTGAATGAAAATGAATAGAAAAGATATTATTATGAAAAATAGAGCAAGAAAGTCTGCTGTAAAAATAATGATGGTCATTTTCCTTTCTGCAATGGCATCCGGACTGATTCAAGAGTTTAATTCTGTCGAAAAGACTTGCGGCTATATGGTGGAAGCAAAGACAAAAAAGAAAGCTGTAATGTCAAAAAAACAGGCGGCTAAAAATTTGAAAAAGCATCTGAAGAAGACAGGTGTGTATAATAAAAAATTAAAACTTGCATATGTGCGCCGGGAAGGAAACCGTTATATATTCCATTATTATGAATGGGTAAACGATCACACAGCCACGTACAACTGGTATTATGTAAATCGTAAAACCGGAAAAATCAAGGCTGAGTTCTAAATATTGCAGATGGTTGAAGTAGAAAGGAGATTTTTTTGTGTGAAAGGGAAACAACATAATGACAGAGTGCTTGCCATTTTGCTCGCACTTTCTCTGAGTGTGAGCCTGCTCGCCGGGTGTCAGATTTCATCGGAGGAATCTGTGGACACTACAGAGCCAAAGCAGGAAGACAGTCAGAACATGTCAGCAGAAGGAAATAGTACGAAAGATAAAGTGCAGATAGAGTCCGCAAATGAAAAGTATCCGTATGCCAATGACCGGGCTGTATATGTTCCCACGGATACCGGTGTAGAACAGTGGTCGCTGAGCGGAGAACAAGGGAACACATATGCTCTTTCGGAAAGTTTTATGCAGGAAGACTTGTTGTGGGTAGATAATGATGAAATTATATGGAAGGACGATACTGAAATGTATTCCGCACCGATTCAGCAGACGGATGACGGTGAAGTGATTTTGGAACATGAGAGAAAGGTGTTGTTTTCCGGAGAAGAGGTCATGGAGTTAAGAGGAAGCGACTGGCGTAATATGGAACCGGGCAATGTATATGTCAATGATAAATATATTCTTGTCTGGGGAAATCCGTATTATTTGTATGACAGGGAGAGCGGAGAACTTCGCTCACTATCAGGCAAAGGACTGAACGGCTCTTGGAATGCGAAGTCAATTGTTTCACGAGTATGTGGTGATTATATGATTGGTCATAGAGCTGCCGCTACGGAACAGGCGGGACAAAGGAGTTATGGATTTGGTGCCTTTGACTTTATAGAAGATGAGTGGCATCCGATTGATGGGCGCTGTTTTAACACTGCGGCGTATGTGGCAGATTCCGAAAATAAAAAGGTATATTATCAGATTGCGGACAATCAGAGTACATGGGTGTATGACAATAAGACAGGAGAGAAACAGGAATTTATTTCGGAAAATGAGTGGAAAGCATGCTATGAGGAAAATGGTCTTGTCTGGGAGGATGCTTATTATAATGACAGTATGTTTGTGGTGGGGGAACGGTGTTATTTTATAAAAAATGAAGAAAGCCCATTGGTTTTCTCGTGGTCGCTGAGCGAAAGCGGAGTCCGGTATGAGGCTGAGGTCACGAACGTTGTGCGGGATTATGTACAGGCCTATGGTTCGAAGAGCACTTCCTATTGGCTGCAGCTCGCTATTGTCGGGAAACAATTGTTGCTGAGATGGGAAGACGAAGAGGGAGGTATTTGCGCTGTGTGCGTTGACCTGGACAGTGCAAAGAGCAAAGTTCTGCAATCCTACAGTGAACCGGAGATGGTCTATTTTGCGGTGATAGGGCTGTGGGACAGTGAAGAAAAAGATTTTATTCTGCCCCAGATACAGGAGACTGAAAAAACGACAACTGAGGCGGTCGCTCTCAAAGAAGAGGAACAGTTACAACTGATTTGGGAGAAGAGAAAGATATGGCTCAACAGAAATTATATGCCTTATTTTACGGTTACAGATTTGGATCACAATGGCCGACTGGAGATTATTGTCTCGACTGATAAACAGGGAAGTGGCCGCTTTACTTCCTCAGTTGTTTATCAGGTGTCTGCGGATGGAAAAAATCTGCGACAGTGTACGACATCATGGTTCAGCAGTGAAAGCATTCACACGCTGGATGATGATATTGTGTACGGGATGAAAACCGTCTATTTTGATAAAAAGACAAATACCTGGTATTACCGGACAAATGATTTTGTCTCAGGGGGAATGGGGATAGGGACAAACAGTTTTGAGAATTCTCTTGTGCTGAAAAATGGAACTTTTTGGACGGACACATTTGCCGGATATGAGTCATTATGGAGTAAAAAGAAAGAAAAATTAGTATACACTTATTACAGTTATGTCGGTGGAAAAGAGAGGGAAATTTCCCGTGATGAGTATTCTTCCGACCAGTTGGAGAAAACATACTTTGCTGGTTTGGAAAAGAGGAACACCCACATCAAGTGGATGGTAATTCCGAAAAAGAAGAAACGGACGAAAAAAGTCATGTTGGAGAAGATGAGAAAGTCGTACCAGTCATTTGCCGGATAGGATGCCAGCAGTGGAGTACATTAATTATCGTATATCAGAACAAGGAGGTTGATGTTTATGAAAATAGCGGAAGCACAGGCAATGTACCGGGATTATCAAAAGGATTTGTCTATGAAGAGAAAGTCATTGCTGGAACAGATTGAGGAGGCAAAGGAGCAGTACGAGAAGACAGGACTCTCTGAGTACGAGGAGCAGGGAGTTTCCCTGGAACTATCGTATCAGGAAGTTCAGAAGGCCTATGAAAAAAATCAGGAGGTGCTTGAGTCTCTCGGTATGCAGCATATGCTCCAGTTTAACGCTGAGGTGGCGGCGCAGCAGGCTGATGCGGAGAAAAAGGCGGCCGGTGAGTACGCCAAGATTATGACGGTGGCAAGGAGAATCGCCAAAGGGGATGAAGTGCCGTACTATGATGAGAAAAAACTCATGGAATATGACAAAGATTTATACCTGTCTGCGAAGAATGCTCAGATGATGCATTATGCGGAAAAGCATAAGAAGCACAAATCTCTCTGGGAGGAGGAAGAAGAGGAGAAGCACTTTGATCCGGAGGGAAGGGCAGACAATGCCACTGCGCAGGGAGAACTGCCGGAGATTCAGAGTGACTTAGTTGCCGTGGAGACCGGAGAGACAGAATCCGAATGAGAGGATAGGCAACATGGAAATAAATGTTTGAAAAATGGACAGAAAAGAGGTCAATTATGTATTCTTGTAAAGACAGAGTATCATTTAGTAAAATCGATTATAGTGGAAAACTGAGTGTGTCCGGTGTGGTGGACGCCATGCAGGACTGTTGTATGTTTCACAGTGAGGAGGTCGGTCATTCCTCACAGGAATTATTAAAAGAAAACCGGGCATGGCTTGTGAGCTCGTGGCAGATTATGATAAAAGACCGCCCAAAGATGGGGCAGGAATTTGTGACAAAGACCTGGCCGCATCAGTTCAAAGGACTTCTCGGCTGCCGAAATTTTCTCATGGAATCTTTGGAGGGAGAAGTACTTGCGTATGCAGATTCCTACTGGTTTTTTGCTGATGTGGTTACGGGAAAGCCGGTTCGTGTTCCGCAGTCAGAGATTGATGTCTATCCTACTTTGCCAAGATACGACATGCCGAAAGGTTCCCGCAAGGTAAAATGTCCGGAACATTTGGAACTGAAGCAAAAAATTACCGTCTGTCAGAATTATCTCGACACAAACGGGCATATGAATAACGGACAGTATATCCGTCTTGCGACCAATGTACTGCCCGAGAATTTTCATGTCTCAGAATTATGCGCCGAGTATCGTCTTGCGACACATCTGAATGATGAATTATATTTTTTTACAGGAGAAATGGACGGAAAATTCTATGTCATCATTGCTGATGAAGAGAAAAAACCGTATTTTCTCAGTTCATTCTGTTAGTTTCTTCTTTGAATGTCTTCGAATCAGTTTTGTCGCATAGTCCTTCCAGATGGTCGGGTGGAACAGAATCAGAATCGGAAAGAGTTCTAAGCGCCCGGCCAGCATATCAAAAATTAATACCCATTTGGATGGTACGGACATGACATCAAAGTTTCTCGCCGGTCCAACTAAGGCAAGTCCCGGACCGATGTTGTTAATTGTTGCAAGGACTGCGGTAAAGTTTGTAATCATATCCTTTCCCTCAAAGGAAATAGCGAGGACAGATACGGCAAAAATAATCATAAAAGTGATAAAATACACATTAATCGAGCGCACGACATCGTGTTCTACCATTTTTCCCTCGAAGTTGATTTTCTTTATACTCTTCGGGTGGATATAGGAGCCGAGTTCTTTTTTTATTGTCTTAAAAAGAATGGCAATACGTGACACCTTGATTCCGCCGCCGGTACTTCCGGCACAGGCACCGATGAACATGAGGAGTACAATAATAGTTTTGCTCGTCTGTGTCCAGGTATCGTAGTCGGCAGAGGAGTATCCTGTAGAAGTCATGACGGAACTGACCTGAAAAAAGGAGAGTGTCAGAGCATTTCCGATACCACAGGAAGTAGTTTTTAACAGTTCTGCAAATATCAAAGTAACAGCCACAACAATGATAAAAAGGTAGATTCTCACTTCCTCCATCGTGATTGCTTTTTTGTACTTCTTATAAATGATATAATAGTAAAAATTAAAGTTGATGCCGAACAGAGCCATGAAAATACCGACAACCCACTGAAGATAGGTGCTGTATCCGGCGAAACTGTCTGCCTTAATGCCGAAACCACCGGTTCCGGCAGTTCCGAAGCTGGTACAAAGCGCATCAAAGACAGGCATTCTTCCCGCTATCAAAAAAATGAATTCAATAATTGTCATTACTAAGTAAATGAGATATAAAATGCGGGCGGTTGCTTTTACTTTTGGAACCAGTTTACCAACAGAAGGCCCCGGACTCTCCGCGCGCATGAGGTTAATCGGTGAGCCGCCACTCATCGGAATAATCGCCAGAATAAAGACGAGAACACCCATACCGCCAATCCAGTGTGTGAAACAGCGCCACAGGTTGGTGCAGTGCGAGAGTGCTTCCACATCATTTACCACACTGGCTCCGGTCGTTGTGAAGCCGGAAACTGTCTCGAATACGGCATTGGTAAAAGAAGGAATCTCGCCGGAGAGGAAAAAGGGCAGGCAACCAAAGAGACTGAGCGTAATCCAGCTCATCGCCGTTGCCACACAGCCCTCTTTTAGATAAAAAACCGTATTTTGAGGTTTGTGGAGCTGGGACAGGATACCAAGTAAAAAGCACAGAGTAGCAATCAGAAGATAGTACCAGCCCTCGGACTCCTGATAAATCAAACCAATCAGGCATGGCAGGAGCATAAGGATTCCTTCTGTCTTTAAGATGTAACCTAATATGTAACGTATAATTGAACCATTCATTGTCTATATCCTCTAACAAACTATTTTTCTAAAATATCCATAATATTGTCAAATCCGCCATGGGTTGTGACAATCATAACATGGTCATCAACCAGAATTTTGTCCTGCCCGCTTGGAATTGTGGTCTTGCCATTCCGATAAATAAAAGCGACCAGAAGATCCTTTTTTAGATTCAAGTCCATGAGAGGGGTATCGGTTACCTCGGATGGTTCTTCTACGTGAAATTCAATCGCTTCAGCCCGGTAGTCAAACAGGTGGTACAGTGTTTCGATATTACTGTTCTTGGAGTTGCCTTTCGCGCGGACATAGGCGATAATTGCTTCTGAGGTAATATATCGGGGATAGATCACACTGCCTAAATCAAGGCTGTTAATAATATCTTTAAACGTGCTGCGGTTGATTTTGGTAATAACTTTCGCATTGGAAAATTTAGTGGCAAGCATCGTCAACATAACGTTTTCTTCATCAATTCCGGTTAGTGGAATAAAGGATTCCACTTGGTCTAACCCCTCTTCGTTGAGGAGTTCTCGGTCGCTTCCGTCGCCATTAATAATAATTGCCTTCGGCAAGAGGACACTGAGTTCTTCGCAGCGGGATGAGTCGCGTTCAATAATTTTTACGCTGATTCCCATCTGAATCAGGTTTTTGGCGAGGTAATAAGTGGCTCGTCCACCGCCAACGATCATCGCATCCTTTACTTTGTTTGCTTTCATGCCGATGGATTTTAGGAAAGGACGGATATCTTTTCTGGCGGCTACAAAAGTGGCGATATCTCCCGCCTGCATCAGCGTATTACCGGATGGAATTATGACTTCGCCGTCACGTTCAATGCCGCAGGCGAGAACATTTCTTGTGAGTTCACGTCCCATCTTGGCAATCGTCATGCCATCCAGTACATTTCCTTCTGAAATTTTAAATTTAATCATCTCGACATGTCCATGTGCAAAAGAGTTGACTTCCAGAGTAGTTGGCAAAAACAAAATGTGAGCCATCTCAATAGCAGCTTCCAGTTCCGGATTAATGACAAGAGTGAGACCAAGTTTTTCCCGGAGATAACTGACTTCCTTACTGTAGTCCGGGGTTCTTACTCTGGCGATTGTCCCACAGTCATCGCCGACTTGTTTTGCTACGGTACAGCAGAGAAGATTTAACTCGTCCGAACCGGTCACGGCAATAATCAAATCAGCCGACTCAATTCCTGCATCCATCAACACGCTATAACTGGCTCCGTTGCCGGTAACCCCCATAATATCGTATTGATTGGTGATTTCCTGTATGATAGCAGGGCGCTTGTCTACGATTGTAATATCGTGTCCCTCTTTACTTAAACGCTCTACAAGAGTAGTTCCAACTTTACCGCAGCCGACAATAATAATATGTAGTCCTTCATCGCCGGACGTGGTATTTAAAAAACTTTTTTCGAGATTGCTCATAAAACTCACTGTATTTCCCTCCGTATTGTTCCCATAAATCATCTGTATCTTACTATATCACTAAGTGAGAAAAAAATCTACTTGCTTTTTCAGGAAATATGGGGTAACGTCAATGTATATACAGAATCGTTATTCTGATAAAGAACGGGGGAATATCAGTGAAGTATTTGTGCATGGGAATTCTGGCGCATGTTGATGCGGGAAAGACTACGCTGTCAGAAGGCCTGTTATATACATCGGGTAAATTGAGAGAAATCGGGCGTGTGGACAAGGGCGACGCCTTTTTAGACACATATGAACTGGAAAAGAAAAGAGGAATCACGATTTTTTCTAAGCAGGCTCTTCTGTCGTGGAAGGATACACAGGTTACGCTTCTGGATACCCCGGGGCATGTGGATTTTTCAGCGGAGATGGAGAGAACACTGCAGGTGTTGGATTACGCAATTCTCGTAATCAGTGGCGCAGACGGGGTACAGGGACACACGAGGACGCTCTGGAGTCTTTTGGAAACCTATAAGATTCCGGTCTTTTTATTTATCAACAAGATGGATCAGAAGGGTACGGATCAGCAGCTGCTTTTTGATGAATTGCAAGAGGTATTTGGCACAGGGTGTGTTGATTTTACGGACACAGAGAGCGATGATTTTAGGGAGAGTGCCGCTCTTTGTGATGAAGAGATTCTGGATTCCTATCTTGAGAGCGGAGAACTGCGGGTGGACGATGTGATACAATTAATTCAGGAAAGAAAGCTGTTCCCGTGCTTTTTTGGCTCCGCGTTGAAGATGGAGGGGGTAAAGGAGTTTATGGGGATGAGTTTGGAGCAAAAGTTTTCAAAGTTACATATGATAACTCCGGAAGAGAAGGGGGAAACCGCCTGACTTTTGTAAAAGTGACGGGCGGCTCGCTGAAAGCAAGGATGGAATTGTCCGATCAAGCGGGGGAGTGGCAGGAGAAGGTCAATCAGATTCGGGTTTATTCCGGAGAAAAATTTGAGACAGTAAATGAGGCCGGGGCCGGAATGATATGTG
>CAMVIN010000036.1 GCA_947167565.1 uncultured Clostridia bacterium
AACATTTAGGTTTTTTTATTATAAAGCTAATATCAAGTAAAAATAGTTTTTTAAATGAAAATGTCTCGTCTTGTGCGCCTTAAACATTGTTCCTATTTCTTCACCGGAAAAAAGCCGGTCAATATTTGCCATATCATTACCGTTGATAATTACAAGATCAGCACCGGCATCATTCGCAATTCCCGCCGCACCTAATTTGGAACTCATTCCTCCTGTCCCAAAATCCGTTGCCGGTCCCTTTGCCATCTCCAGCATATCATCAGTAATATGTTCCACATAAGGAATCAGACGAGCATTCTCATTTTTATTGGGATCATCGGTATAAAGACCATCAATGTCGCTGAGCAGCACCACCAAATCTGCCTTCACGATAGCCGAGACAATAGCCGACAAATAATCATTGTCTCCAAGATCAAACTCATCTGTTGCCACAGTATCATTTTCGTTGACAATAGGAATAACCCCCATGTGAAGAAGTTCCCGAAATGTATTGTTCGCGTTGTGCCGGCTTTTATCGTTAGCAATCGTCACTTTCGTCATGAGCACCTGTGCAATCTTCTGACTGTATTCGGAAAATAGTTTCTGATAAACCATCATAAGGCGGCTCTGTCCAACTGCCGCACAAGCCTGCTTGACTGATATCTCGGTCGGGCGCTCTGTAAGCCCAAGTGCTACTCTCCCAACAGCAACCGCGCCGGAGGATACCAAAACAATATCCTTGCCCTGATTATGTAAATCAGTCAAAATACGCACAAATTTCTCCATCTTTACTAAATCCAACCGCCCAGTCTCGTCATGAGTCAGCGTAGATGTACCAATTTTAAATACAATCCTCTTTTTATCTTTGAGTGTATCACGCATAATCTTATAGTCTCCCTTCAGTTACATCATTGTGTTTCTACGAAAATGCATTGCATTTCTACGAAATGCATGGCAATTCGCATGCCATCCATGGCTGCCGACATAATTCCACCGGCATAACCAGCCCCCTCGCCACACGGATACAGTCCTTTTAATGAAGTACTGACAAATGCGTCATCACGCTCAATTCTCACCGGCGAAGAAGTTCTTGTCTCCACACCAAGAAGCAGTGTGTCACCATCTGCAAATCCTTTCATGCGATGGTCAAATTGTTCCATACCCTCTATAATACCATTTATCACTTTTTTTGGCAACGCTTTCCTGAGGTTTTCCCATTGCCACTGCCCTTTTACACATGGTTTTACTCGTCCGGAAGCCTCAGAAATGCAATTATTCCTAAAATCCTCAAAGCGTTGAACAGGTATTTTCCCCTGACACAACTGATATGCAGCACGTTCCATTTTGCGTTGATATTCTACTCCAGCAAGGCAATCTTCTCCATCAAAATCTTCCGGTGCGACAGCAACAACTATCGCACTGTTTGCATTACCCGAGTCCCGTTTCACATTACTCATACCGTTTACCACAAGCCCCCCTGCCTCGGAAGACGCATTGACAACATAACCACCGGGACACATGCAGAATGAGTATACACCACGGCCATCTTCGGTTCTTCCTGTACATTTATAGGGGGAAACCGGAAGTTTATCATCAAGAAAACCATATTGCATTCTATCAATGTCAGACTGTAGATGCTGCACACGAACACCAACAGCAAATGGCTTTTGCGACATTTCTATTCTCATATTCCTAAGCATTTCAAATGTATCCCTAGCACTATGGCCGATAGCAAGAACTAGTTTGTCACAGGGAAAAATTGAATTGTTATGAACACGCACACCTCGCACAACACCATTTTCCTGTATAATTCCAGTCATTTTCGTGTGAAAATGAAATACACATCCAAGACGTATCATTTCCTCCCGCATTGCTACAATAACACGTCTAAGAACATCTGTTCCAATATGTGGTTTGGCATCATACAAAATATCTTCTCCCGCACCAAATTGGACAAAAGTATTCAGTATAAAAGAAGTTCTCCCTGTCTTATCTTTGACACCCGTGTTCAGTTTACCATCTGAAAATGTTCCGGCACCACCCTCACCAAAAGATACATTAGATTCCGGATTCAATAGCCCGGACTCCCAAAAAGAGTTTACATCTTTCGTTCTCTCCTCCATCGGTGCTCCTCGTTCGATAAGAACAGGCTGAAACCCACACAGACATAAATAATAAGCACAAAACAATCCTGCCGGTCCTGCTCCCACAATTACAATTTTTTTTCTTTTCAAATATTCAGGATTTTCCCGGCACATTTTCCGGGCTTCTGAAAGATTCTTTTCCACTAAAGACATTCTATTTGAAACAATGGACAAGTGTTTATCTCTCTTGTTTCTTTGATAAAACGCAGCCTCACTCTTCACGGAAAACTGTACCGTATATGTAAAATAAATATCTGGTTTTTTTCTTGCGTCAACGCTTTTTTTAACAACATGAAATTCATGTAATTCTGACGTTTCACAGTGAAGTTTCTTAGCCACCTTTTTCCGAACGGCTTCCCTTGAATCCTTTCTGTATGGAATCCGACACTGAGAGTACTGTAGCATTTCGCTCACTCCTTTTTATTTATTATCGCCTTAGAGACTGCCATTGCAGTACTCCATGCAAAATGTAAATTATATCCCCCACACTTTCCATCAATATCAATAATTTCTCCTGTCAGATATAGCCCCGGAGATATTTTTGATTCCATTGTCTCAACGCGAACTTCCCCGACAGGTATACCACCGGCACTCACCTGCGCTCTCTCCAAGCCAAACGTCTCTTGAATTACAAAAGAAAAATGTTTTAGATTCTTAAGTCTGTGTTTTCGTTTTTCCAATACACTTTTCCACTTAGCAGGAACTAAACCATCTATCCCATGTTCTGACACCCAGACAGACAATTCATCCTCATTCATCGGCGGAACAAAATCAATCTCTCCATAAACCGGATTCCCGGAACAAATTTTTTCATCTGCAATGCGGCAAAGCTGAAAAACCGGAATACCGGAAACGCCATTTTTCACAATTTGAATTTCACCACACTCTCCCTCGTAGCGTTCACCGCCACACACAAGAGAAAAACGTCCCTGCACCCTTGTTCCTGCCACTGCTTTCCACCAGTCACCCTCACACTTCAATCCGGTTAACCCGGCATAAATTGGTGAAATCGTATGCCCCAGACATTTGGCAAGCTGATATCCATTTCCGTCACCCCCCAGCTCTTTCCCGGCTTTGCCTCCTGTTGACAAAACAACATAATGACAATATACCGAAGTCCCACCTGCTCTTACAACATACCCGGAATGCCTTTTGTCAATTTCAATATTGCTCACCCGGCAATCCGTCAAAATATCTACACCATGTTCCTTGCAAAACAAATGCAAGGCATCTACCACCGTTGACGCCTGATTTGTGTGGGGATAAACGTAACCATCTTTTTCTCTTGAGTAAATGCCCAATTCTTCAAATTGCTTTACAATTGCCTTTGTCGGATAGCGCTGAATCAATTGCCCGATCCATGACTTATCACCATAATAACATTCCGTGTTCAAATCATAGTTTGTAAAATTGCATCTCCCATTTCCTGTAGCAGCAAGTTTTTTACCTATTTTATTATTTTTTTCACAAAGAAGGACAGAGATTCCTGACTCAGCCAGAAGTCCGGCACATAAAAGCCCGGAAGCACCGCCACCAACTACTACAACATTATATTCAGTATTCATAGAATCCCTCCATGAATTTATTATACCCTAACTGGAAAAGTTTTCAAGGATAGAATATAATACTTTTTCATTTTCCACCTTATATCCCTTTTTCAATTTTTCAATTTCCTCTTTCGAAAGATTCTCCTCTTTAATCCCTGTATTTTCATAAAGAATCTCTCCTGTCTTATCATAGACAACAACCTCGCCATTTTCTAATTTAAGAAAAAAGGACCTCTCTTCATCTTCTTTATACGTCTTTCTGACCACAATTTCATTTTTGGAAAAAGAAAGAAGTTCTACTGATTTCAGACCTGTATTCTGTTCCAAACCATTTACAGCATCCATATATTTATCAAAATAATTCTCCAAATCCTGCCTTGTCATACCTGCAAACTCTGACGGCATTGTCCTCTCTTCGCGTATCGAGTCATCTGTATCACCATTGTATATTTCTACAATATACTTTGTATCACTAGTTATTTTGATTTCTTTTGTACTTGCCTCCTCAACACGCTCTTGCTGAAAATTCTGTTCCATCTTCCTTGTTTCTTCATTTTTTTTCGAATAGCGATAACTGCCATAACAGACTCCTGATAATACAATCAAAAGACACACATATACCGCAGCAACAGCAAAAGATTTTTTCATCACAATCCCTCCTGAACAGATATATTTTTGTAAATAGTCTGCCCGGATTTTAATTGTTTTAATCAAGTAAACAACAAAAAATTCCGGTCAACAAGACTTGTTGACCGGAATTTTTATTTGTAAGAATTACCACTAATTCATAACACGACCAATTTTCACCGGATGACGATAATACGCATTGGAAATCTTAATGCCATCTGATGGGTTACTTGCATGAATAACCATACCACCACCAATATACATAGCTACATGATTGATTCCACCACCGTTACTATAGAAGAATAAATCTCCCGGTTTAGGCGAGCTGACACTTCTTGTCTGTGCTGCCTGCGAAGCCGCATGATGCGGAAGTGAATATCCATAATGTGCATACAGACTCATGGTAAATCCTGAGCAGTCAGTACCATTTGTCAGACTGGAACCACCCCAAACATAACGGTTGCCGAGAAACTGCTTTGCATATTCTACAATGGAAGCCTGACCAGAAGAAACACCAGCGGACTTACTTGCCTTAACTGTCTTCACCTTTACCGCTCTCTTCAATGAATAAATCTGTTTCACATAATCTTTAGAAACAAATGCATACTCATCATCTACGTAAATGCAGACAAAGTTGCTCATTTCACTCTCAATCTGTGCTTCGCCGCCTGCTCTCTTCAATGCTTTCTTCGATACGTCTTCTTTATCAATAATTTTCTTGACATAATCCAAAGTAAGATTCGCTTTTTTGATTGTAAATTCTTCGCCTTCTGAAACAACAGAATAAATCGGTGCATCGGTCGTAGGGAGCGCTCTTACACGAAGTGAGTCTGTCTGGATTTCAACAACATCCTTGCCGACTTTCGTTGCAAGTTCTTCTGCCTTTTCATCAGTAACCAGATAAGCGGACTTAACCCATCCGGTAACCTTACCGGAAACAATCTTCGCCCACCCCTTCTTTATCTTGTAAATATGACATCCTGCATTCTTCGTTAATTTACCAACAATTTTTCCTTTTTTTGATGGCTTCTTACGAATGTTCAAATATGTGTCAACTTTTGATGCAATCCCCAGTCTGCTGTAATTCAAATTCAACTCAACATGTTCCGGTTCTGCCTCTGTATCAGCCTCAGCGTCCACAGCACTTGCGGAAACAGCACTTTCTGATGCACTAATAGCACCATCCGTCGCGGTGAGCAGTTCAACAGACTGTGCAGCAACATTGCCATCTACTACATTTTCGCAATATTCCTGCAACGGCACATTTCCGCCCTCAACCGGCTCTTCCGTTGCCAGCATCGCAGCACTGGACGGAACAACAAGTGTTCCCACTACAAAAAGTCCTGCCAAAGAAAACGCAATTGTCTTTTTTAATCGAAACTTCATAATATAATCTTCTCCTAATATTCTTTCAATACCATACAGTTATTAACAATTTGTTACAAATTTGTTACATCTTGGAGATAATTATATCAATATGAAGCCTTAATGTCAACTATTTAACACAAAAAATTTAATAAAAACTTAAAAAAGGCGCATTTTTTTCTATCGCAGTAGAACTTTCATGCAATTTTAAATGATAATACAAACCAATCCTCCATTCGAATCATTTACGACTTTTTGAATGGTATCCTGCAGTTTCAACTGGCTCTCTTCTGTAAGCCGGTTTACTTTAGAATGTATCCCCTCGTCTACCAATTGCCGAATCGTCTTTCCAAATATATTGGTATCAAAAATACCATCAGGATTTTCTCTGCTATTCTGACTGATATAATCAATCAAATCCTGTGCCTGTTCTTCACTTCCGACAATCGGAGCAATCTCAGTCTCAATATTTGCCTGAATCAAATGAAGCGAAGGACAACTTGCTTTTATCTTTACTCCAAATTTATTTCCGTGGCGAATCAACTCCGGATCTGCGATTTCAATTTCATCTTCTGTCGGCGGCACGATACCGTATCCTCTGACTCTGACTTCATCACACGCTCCTGCAATCAACTCATATTCCTGTTTTCTCGCTGAAAGTTCCCGCAGTGTAGCAATCAAATCATATTCGCCTTCAATCGTCGTTCCAACCATTTCACTCAGAATATCATAATAATATGTCTCCTCAAAATCTAACACGAGATTAACAACTCCGTTTTCCAATTGTTTATCGCGAATATAGACCTCTTTAATATAGGATGTATCGATTGCAATATTGTTTTCACACACATCGCGCATGGTATGAAGGTTGCCGAGAATTTTACGGCACTGCTGAATCAAATCTGCTTTTAGCCAGTTATCCCTTTCTAAAAACTCCACCCACTTCGGCATGATGAAATTAATTCTAGTTACCGGAAAATCAGATAAAATATGTGTCATGACTCCAAGCGCATCCTCTTTTGTCATTTCTTTTGCATTAATAGGTAAAACCTTTTTCCCGTATCGCTCCTCCATTTGCTGCACCCTTCCTTTTGTCCGCTCTGAATCCGGTTCAGAAGTGTTCAGCAAAATTACAAATGGTTTTCCTACTTTTTTACACTCGTCCACTGTTCGCTGCTCTGCCGCCTGAAAGTTTTCTGCCTCAATATCACCAAATGTTCCATCGGTCGTAATTATGATTCCAATATTAGAATGCTCTGAAATGACTTTTGATGTTCCAATCGCCGCAGCTTTAGAAAACGGAATTTCCTCTTCAAACCAAGGTGTCTTGACCAGACGTTCTTTCTCATCCTCTGCGTAACCTGACGCGCCGGGAACTAAAAAACCAACGCAATCGATCAATCGCATTTTACCGATTTCCTGTTCTGCAAACTGAATAGATACAGCCTCTTTCGGAACAAATTTAGGTTCTGTAGTCATGATCGTCCGCCCATTGGACGACTGTGGCAGTTCATCAATCGTTCTCAATCTCTCATTTTCGTCCTTTATCTCCGGTAATACGATCAATTCCATGAATCGCTTGATAAAAGTTGACTTTCCCGTTCGGACAGGACCCACTACACCGAGATAAATTTCTCCCCCTGTGCGTCGGCTCATATCCTGATAAACGTTATATCTGTCCATAAAAAAAATCCCCCTTGCCATCGGCATTGCATATACCTTTCTTTAAAAAGTATATGCAGGGGAATCTTCAACTATGTCTGCTATTTCCTCTAATTCCATACGAACCATACGAAAAATCTCGATAAGTCGCGGATTAAATGTTCCACATTCACCACCGACAATCATATCAAATGCCTCTTCTTTAGAAAAAGCCGGCTTGTATATACGCTCACTGAGCAGAGAGTCGTAAGCATCCACCAATCCGACAACCTGCGCCCAGATAGGAATGTCATTTCCTTTTAACTGTTCCGGATATCCCCGGCCATCATATTTTTCATGGTGATACATACAGATATCTGCACAAAATTCAAACAAGCGATAATCCGGGTCTGACTCACTCATCTGTTCTCGTGCATGATCAAAAATCTTTTTCCCTTTTCTGGTGTGGCTCTTAACAATCTGAAACTCATCAAAAGTTAAGCGCCCCGGTTTCTGTAGAATTCGATCCGGAACAAGTATCTCCCCGACATCATGCATCGCAGATGCAGTAATAATTTGTTCACAATCTTTCTCTGTCAATTCATACTCCGGGCAAAAGCGGACAACCTTTTCCAAAATCACCTCAGTAAAACGGCGTATATGTTCACAGTGACTATTTGATGCAAATCCTCTCGTCTCTATAATACTGCAAAAAGACTCTATCAGTATTCTACCAGAATCCTTCATAACCCTTCATCTCCTCTATTATCTCGCAACCGTACCGACTTTATTATCCTGCTGTTTCACAAATTGAACATTGCTCATCACTTCTTTAACCCGGAAAGGAACAGAATTAATATAAACTCTTACATTAGGATAAGCCGAACCGCTCACAACAATACGAGCAGACTTCTGGGCATCCATCTTCTGTACAATTTGTTTTCTGCTTTCTTCTAATTCCTTTTTCCTCTTTTTCTCAGAGTAAATTGCTTTTGTCAACTGTTCACAGAAAACAGTCGTCTTTTCATCACGTTCCGGCTGACTCATAAACTTCTCCAGAGCATTCTCGCAAGTCAAAATTTCTTCTCTGACTTTCTCAATCTGCTTCATCAATTCCTGATATTCCGTGAGCTCATCCTGACCAACTCCAACTTCCACAATCGTGCGTACTTCCGCAACATTTCCAATTGTACGACAGGTAACTCCCTGTTTGGCACAGACATGTCCTCCCAAAATCAGCCCACGACGTCCCTCTACAAACAGACGACCTTCTGATTTTACATTACAATCCAAAAAATAGGAAGCATAAATATCGCCACCGGAAACAAGTTCAACCGATTCAAAAAACTGACCGGTAATCATACCGTCTGCCTCAATTCTTCCAACGCTCTGTCCGGCACAACCTTTGTGTAATACAACATCTTTTCCACTGAGAATGGTCGCGCCCTCAACCTGTCCATCGATTACGATATTTCCGGATGCCGACACAATAAATCCGGCAAGAACATTTCCATTCACCTGAATATCTCCGTCAAAGGAAATATTTCCTGTCGATGCATCTACATTTCCTTTGACCACATAGACATTACTAATCTCAATATCACCATTTTCTTTCATGTCTATGATACCGTTCAACAGTGAGGTATACTTCTTTCGATCTTCGCTGATTTCAAAGCCTTTGCCATGAATCGGCTGTAGTTCTTTTCCACGATTCGGAGCCATGATATTTCCAAGAATATCATAACCAAATGTTCCGGATGTTGCCGGAACATACTCCGCAATCAGCTGTCCCTTGGACACCGACTCAAAGAGATTCATATCCTTAAAATCTACCGAACCGTCATCGAGCATTTTGGGCTTTTTCTTTATATTACGTCTAAAATGATAAATAAATTTTCCGTCTTCACCATTCTCCGGGAGTTTTCCTTTCGCCACAACAACATCCTGATTATACTCTTTATTCTTTAACATCTTCCCAATCCGCTCACGGTCTATTCCCTGCTTCACATCAAAATGTTTTAACGAGCGGACAATATCAGGTACCCGGAGACCATCTGCCACGGAAGCAACCAGTTCTAAATTAACAATTGCAGACATCTTATCCTCAGCAACCTTAACACAGGCATCCAAAAGGAAATCATCAATAATAATCCCCATATTCTCTGCCGGTTCCTTTTCCGGTTCCTTTTCCGTTGCCAGTTCTGCCTGCCCCTTGGAAGCATCTTCCTCTTCGGCGACTTCCTGCACTTCTTCCTGCTGTGTTTCTTCTTCTGCCTTTTTCTCTGCCGCTCTTCTCTCTTCCTCTCGTCGCTGTTCTTCTTCAAGTGCTTCGGCCTCAGCCAGCATCCTCTGAATTCCTTCATCTTCTTCTGCGGAGCTCATCACTTCAAGTTCTTCCCGCTTTTGCTGCATCTGCTCCGGATCAAAATAAATCTTAGCATACTCAGATACATCTACACCGGCTAAGATACCTTTTCGAATCTCCGCCATCTGGTTTGCTGAAAAATCCGGATTTTCATAAACAGAGGTATCAATTTTATCCTCCATTCCAAAGCGAATTTCACGCATTTGAAACCAATTATAGTACTTCTGAGCATACCGGGACACATCAAGACCCTTTTTCAGACCTTTTACAATTTCCTGAAGCTGCGCACCATGAAACTGCTCTGAAAGAAATGGCCGCAAATCAACTTTTGCTTCATACGCATTATTAATCTGTTCGAGTTGAGCCGAACGATATCCCTTCTCAACATATTTAATTATTTCTTTATTGCCGATATCAAGTCCACGATTCATTTCAAGCAAAATTTTGCCATCAATCCCTTTATCTGCAAATGGGACATAATTTCTTCCCTTCTCGAGTCCCCTTCGAATCGCTCTCATCATAGAGTAATTGTATTTTTTGTCAGCATATTTAGCCACATCAAGCCCTGCCTCAAGTCCAAGACGAATCTCTTTCATCTGCATCCAGTCAAAATCCGGATCCGTATAAAAACTGACATCAATACTATTCTCCAGTCCAAACCGAATCTCCTGCATCTGCTGAGAAAAATAATATTTTTTGTCATATTGACTGACATCAAGTCCCTCTTGAAGACCAATCTGAATCTCTGTACACTGCTGCCACGAATATCCCTGATCCGTATATTGACTAACATCAACTCCTGACTCTAACTGAATACGGATACTCTCCATCTCCATCCAGGTAAGTTTTGGATCAAGATATTTTTCAACATCAACTCCAGCCTCTAAACCATGACGAATCTGTTCTAATTGCAGAACATTAAAAGACAGACGGCGATACAGCTCTATATCGCCGCCCAGTCTCTGACAATTCTCTAATTCACGCTCATAGTTCCGGCTTTTCAACTCGGAATCAATCTCACGCACCTCTCGCATATACTACCCCTCTGACACTTTTTGAATTGCACTATTTTTTAATAACTGCGCTACTCTTTACCAACTCCATTACCTTATCATAAATGTAAGATGTTCTGGAAAAATCTTCAAAGGAAACAGACTTTCCGTATAACGTCTCATACTGTTCACGATACGCATCACCTGTGATACCGGCAGTTGAAACATTCTTGTTAATATATTCATCAATTGCAGACTGATCAACAGAAATTCCCTCTTTAGCTGCAATAGCCTCTGTCACAAGAATAATCTTTGTATTAGCCTCAGCGCTCGTAGCCACTTCATTATCATATACTTCCTGTGTCATACCCATATTGGACAAAATTGTCGCAAAATCTTCATCTCCATAATTGCTTGAGAGATAATAACGATAATAAAAATCCATCATCTCTTTCTGTGCCTGAAGCAATGTCTGAGGCATATTGGTAATAGTTGAGTTATCAATCACCGTCTGGAGAGCTGTCTGTCCGGCACTTTCTTCCTTGCTGGCAGCCGCCTCTTCCATAGTGGCTTTCTTATATTCCTCTACCGTCTTGTGATCTGTGTTTTTCTTAACAAATTTATCATTGAACTCAGTCTTAAATCTGGTAATAGAATTGACTGTAACGGTAAATACCGCCGCCTTACCAGCTAATTCTTTCTTGCCATAATTGGCCGGGAATGTCACATTGACATCTTTGGTCTCACCAATGGCAATTCCGACAATTCCATTCTCCAAATCCTCAATATAATTGCCCTCGCCAAGCGTAATATCCGAATCCTCAGCAGAACCACCGTCAAATTCCTTGCCATCTACTTTACCAACATAATTGACATTGACGGTATCCCATTTCTGGGCTTTTCCCTCTTTGATTTTCTCTGTCTTTCCAAACTGCTGGAGAAGACTAAGAACCTTCTTATCATACTCAGCTTCTGTCACTGTGCAATCAACTTCAACGCCTTTATATTCAGCAAGTGTCACACATTTGAGAGGATCATAGTCTTCAACTACTACAACGCTCTCTCCTGTAGCAGCCGATGAGCTCACAGTCGCACCACCGCCGCTGCCTACTAACTTCGATTTTACATCACTCCATGAACATCCTGCCAAAACAAGTGTGGCCGATAACGCAAGGGCCATCACGGTTAATTGTTTCTTCACTTTGATTTCCTCCTTAACCATCAAATCAGTATAGTCTTATTGTAGTATAACACGAATATACTAAATTGAAAAGGGATTTTTTGTGAAGTTTTTGTGTGCGTTTTCAATTATGCCTCCGCAACCGCCATTTTCATCTGATAAACATAGTCTTTGACGTGTGACACACAATCTTTTCCGTATTCTGCAACAATTTTAACGATAGCACTGCCGACAATCGCTCCATCAGAAATCCCTGCCATCTTCTTTGCCTGTTCCGGTGTAGATATACCAAACCCGATGGCGCAGGGAATATCATTCACTTCCCGTACCTGTTCAATCAATTCAGCAATATTGGAATTAATCTCACTTCTCACCCCGGTAACACCAAGAGAACTGACGCAGTAAACAAATCCCTCTGCCTCTTTTGCAATCATCTTTACCCGTTCTGCTGATGTCGGTGCAATCATTGAAATCACTTCCAGCCCCTCCTGATGAAAGGCATCTAAGATTTCACCCTTCTCTTCAAATGGAACATCCGGCACAATAACACCGCACACACCGCACTCAGCTGTTCTCTTGGCAAACCTCTGTGTCCCATAAGCATAAATCGGATTGATGTACGTCATAAACACCATAGGGATGTGAATATCACCTTTTAGTTCTTTTACCATATCAAAAATTTTGTCAGTCGTCGTACCGGCTGCCAGAGCACGATCATCCGCCTCTTGAATCACAGGTCCCTCGGCCACAGGATCCGAAAATGGTATTCCAATCTCAATTAAATCCGCCCCTGCTTCCTGCATGGCAAGTAAAACTTCTCTTGTCGTATCAAGCGAAGGGTCTCCCGCCGTGACAAATGGAATAAATGCTTTTTTATTCTGAAATGCGTCTGCTATCTTACTCATAGATTTCAACCCCCCTGTATCTGGCGATTGCCGCCACATCTTTATCTCCACGTCCTGAAACATTAACAACTATTATTTTATCTTTATCCATTGTCGGAGCTAATTTCCTTGCATAGGCAAGTGCATGAGAACTCTCAATGGCCGGGATAATGCCCTCCACTCTTGAAAGATATTCAAATGCCTCTACTGCCTCATCATCAGTAATCGACACATATTCCGCACGTCCTGTGTCATAAAGGTGTGCGTGCTCCGGTCCGATTCCCGGATAATCGAGTCCCGCCGAGATAGAGTACACCGGTGCAATCTGACCAAATTCATCCTGACAAAAATAAGATTTCATGCCATGAAAAACACCCATTTTCCCTGTTGCGATTGTTGCCGCCGTCTCTGCTGTATTCACACCACGTCCTGCTGCCTCACAGCCAATCAGTCTCACGCTCTCGTCCGGAATAAAATCATAAAATGCTCCCATTGCATTGCTTCCGCCGCCTACACAAGCCATGACTACATCCGGAAGCCGGCCTTCCAGTTCTAACATTTGTTCTTTGATTTCTTTTCCTATTATACTCTGAAAATCTCTCACAATCATCGGAAACGGATGCGGTCCCATAACCGAGCCAATCACATAGTGTGTATCATCAATTCTTCTCGTCCACTCCCTGAGCGTCTCGTTGACAGCATCTTTGAGTGTCTGCGTACCACTCGTGACCGGATGAACCTTTGCTCCAAGAAGTTCCATACGGTATACATTTAGCGCCTGTCGGTCGGTATCCACCTTTCCCATGTAAATCTCACATTCCATGCCAAGAAGCGCCGCCACCGTCGCTGTTGCCACCCCATGCTGTCCCGCACCGGTCTCCGCAATAATACGCGTCTTTCCCATTTTCTTAGCGAGAAGAGCCTGTCCCAGAGCATTGTTCAACTTATGAGAGCCTGTATGATTCAAATCTTCACGCTTTAAATAAATCTTTGCTCCTCCCAAATCATCCGTCATATGCTGCGCATAATACAGACGGGACGGACGCCCCACATAATTGTAAAGCAAGTCCTGAAATTCTTTTTGAAAATCCACATCGTCTTTGTAATGCAGATAAGCCTTTTCCAATTCAATCACTGCATTCATCAGTGTTTCCGGGATATACTGACCACCGTGAACACCAAATCTTCCGTTTTCGTTTGACATATTAACCTCCATATTTAAGTGATACTATACGATTCCTTTTAACTCGTCAAGCATTGCTCTCTTATCCGGGCTGCGCATAAGTGTCTCTCCTATGAGAACGGCGTTCACGTTGCCCTGTTCCAGCTCCACGATGTCCTCCCTGGTTTTAATTCCGCTCTCAGCGACAAACAGAATATTCGCAGGCACTTCTTTCCGCAGACGAATCCCATTGTGTATATCCACAGAAAAATCTTTGAGATTGCGATTGTTTACTCCGATAACACGTGCTCCCGCATCAATTGCTATCCGGATCTCTTCTTCATCATGTGCCTCAACAAGCGCTGTCAATCCAAGAGCGTCGCAAATCTTAATATACCGCTTTATACTTTCTGTGTCAAGCAGGGCACAGATGAGAAGAACCACATCTGCTCCCACCGCCTTTGCCTCGTAAATCATATATTCATCTACAATAAAATCTTTACGAAGCAACGGAATATTAACTTCTTTCCTTATCTCCCGCAAGTAATCAATGCTTCCCAGAAAGTATTCCGGTTCGGTGAGGACTGAGATTGCTCCTGCCCCTGCCGCCTCATATTCTTTTGCAATCGCAACATAATCAAAATCATCTGCAATCAGACCTTTTGAGGGAGAAGCTTTTTTTACTTCACAGATAAAAGAAATTTCTTTTTTCTTCAGTTCTCTCTCAAAGGGAAATCCCGTATCACACATTTTTTCCCGAGCAGATTCTTTCATTTTTTCAAGAGAAATCCCCTTTTTTGCCACCTCTACCCGTTTTTTTGTCTTTGCTGCAATCTCATCTAATATTGTTGCCATTTTAATATCCTCACCTTTTTCTCATATCCAGAAATCGTTCTCTATTCAAGCCGCTGCCGTCGCACAGACAAACTCCTCCAGTTTTTTATAGGCCTTTCCGCTATCAATCAATTCTTCTGCAAGTTTCACTGCGTCCTCCATGGAAATATCATCTCTTCCGATGTAGATGCCTATACCCGCATTCAAAATCACCGTATCCCTCTTTGCTCCACGCTCTTTACCGGATAGTATATCCTTTGTTATCTGCGCATTTTCTTCCGGTGTACCACCAATGATCTCGCTCAGTTCGTATCTCTTCAGCCCGAACTGTTCCGGAGTAATATCATATGATTTAAGTTCACCGTCCCGGATCTCACAGCAGTGAGTCGGCGCTGTCACGGTAATCTCATCCAGACCATCACCGCCACATACGGCAACGCCTCGCTTCACACCGAGATTACCAAGTACCTCTGCCAGTTTTTCAACCAATTCCCTATTGTATACACCAAGAAGCTGACGGGATGCATTGGCCGGGTTCGTGAGTGGTCCGAGAATATTGAACACGGTGCGCTCCTTCATCTGTGCGCGAACCGGACCGACATTTTTCATAGAAGAATGATATTTTTGTGCAAAGAGAAATGCCATGTCCGTGTCTTTTAATACCTGCTCTGTCTGATCCGCCTCCAACATGAGGTTAACACCCAATGACTCCAGCACGTCTGCCGCACCACTCTTACTTGACACACTGCGGTTGCCATGCTTTGCTACCGGTATTCCTGCAGCAGCAATAACGAATGCAGAGGTCGTGGAAATATTAAATGTTCCCACCTCGTCGCCACCGGTTCCGACAATCTCCAACACTTCCCGTTCCGGATTGATGTGTGTGCCCACACTTCTCATGCCCTGTGCACAGGCGGTAATCTCTTCAATCGTCTCTCCTTTCATGCGGAGAGCCGTGAGAAAGGTTGCCATCTGTACCTGTGATGCCTCCCCTGTCATAATCTCAGTCATTACACTCTCTGTCTCGTCATATGTCAAATTTTCATTATTGATTACTTTATGAATTGCTTCCTGTATCATGATATATTCCTCCTAAATATTCAAAAAATTTTCTATCATCTTCATGCCATCCGGGGTGAGAATTGATTCTGGATGAAATTGTAAACCGTATGTGTCATACTCCCTGTGCTTTACCGCCATAATCTCACCGTTCTCATCTCTTGCTATCACTTCCAGTTCCTCCGGCATAGTGTTATCGTCAGCAACAAGCGAATGATATCTCGCTACCCGGATTTTTTCTTCCATTCCCTGAAAAATTGCTTTTCCCGTGTCCACTGTGACAGTGCTCTGCTTTCCATGCATTATTTTTTTGGCATGACAAATCGCAGCCCCATATGTCTCACAAATCGCCTGATGCCCCAGACATACACCGAGAACCGGAACACGTCCCTGCATTTTTTTGATAACTTCCTCGCAGACACCGGCATCCTTCGGATAACCAGGTCCCGGTGAGAGCACCATGTGAGTGGGATGGAGATTGGCAATCTCATCAACCGGCAGTTCATCATTGCGAATCACCATAATATCCGGATTCAGCGTTCCAATAAACTGAACCAGATTATAAGAAAAACTGTCATAATTATCAATCAGTAAAATCATAAGCCGACCGCCTCCTTTGCCTTCTCAATTGCCAGCATAACCGCTTTTGCCTTGTTGGCAGACTCCAGGTACTCCGCCTCCGGATCGCTGTCAGCAACGATGCCTCCACCAGCCTGAACATAGACCTTGCCGGCCTTTTTCACCGCCATGCGGATGGCAATACAGGTATCCATATTGCCACTAAAGTCCACATAGCCAAGTGCGCCTCCATATATGCCTCTTGGCTCGCTCTCCAACTCATCAATGATTTCACAGGCGCGAATTTTCGGCGCACCGGACAACGTTCCCGCCGGCAGCACTGCCTGTATGGCATCAAGTGCATCTTTATATTTTCGAATATTGCCCTCAACCTGAGAACAAATATGCATAATCTTGGAATATTTATGAATCATCTGATATTTAGTGACCTCAACCGAGCCATATTCTGAAATGCGTCCCAAATCGTTTCTTCCGAGGTCAACTAACATATTGTGTTCAGCAAGTTCCTTTTCGTCACTCATCAAATCTTTCACCAGTGCCTCATCCTCTTCCTCATTCTCGCCTCTTGGACGGGAACCGGCAACCGGGAAAGTCACGAGTCTTCCGTCCTGAAGCCGAACCAATGTCTCCGGCGAAGTGCTCATAATCTCCACATCATCCATATTCATGTATACCATATACGGTGATGGGTTCGTCGTCCGAAGCACACGATACGGGTGAATCAGACTCCCCTCATAATCACTGCTGAACTGACGGGACAACACTGCCTGAAAAATATCCCCGTCATAAATATATTGTTTTGCCTTCTCGACAATGTCCGTATATTCTTCTCTCGTGACATTGCAGGTAAAATTCACCTTGTCAAACACAGGCTCATCCGGAATCGGTGTGTTGTCGCGGACCTTCGCAATCATATTTTTGATTTCTTCGGCTGCCAGCTCATAGTTGGCTCCGATGTCTCCTTCTGTACGGACATTGGCAATCAGAACCATCTTCTGCTTAAGATGATCATAGGCAATCACCTTGTCAAATAGCATCAAATCATAGTCAGCGAAGTCGCCTCGTTTCATCTTAAGCTTCGGCTCTGCATGCGCCATCATCGCATAGGCGAAGTATCCGACAAATCCCCCCGCAAACGGTGGCATCCCATCCACTTTCGGAGCCCGGTAATCCTTCAGTATTTTGCGGATTACTTCCAGTGAATCGTTAGCCTTGATTGCCTTTTTTCCCTCTTTTTGCTGAATCACCACATCATTTTTTTTACAGGTTACCCGGATAATCGGATCGTAGCCGACAAAGGAATATCGTCCCCAGTTTTCGCCCCCTTCAACACTCTCCAATAAAAAGCATCTCTTCTCCTTTGCTGCAATTTTTCGAAGTAGTGAAATCGGGGTTATCATGTCTGCGTAAATTTCTTTCTGAACAGGCACTAAGTCATACCCCTGCGCGAATTTCTTTATCTCTTCTAAACTTGGTTTCATTATGCCTACCTCCATTCAAATAATTGATTTGATGGTGTGTCTGCACATAATTCAGTTATTCAGGAACTTTAAGCCGGCTGCGTTCCCGTGCTGTATCGTACCGCATCAAACAAAGGCCTGTAAATTGAAAAAAACTCCTGCCCCTCTTCCACTATCTGGAAAAGGGACAAGAGTTCGAATGTTCTCCTGCGGTACCACCCAACTTGATGATATAAAATCACCCACTTCATCATGCACCATCATGCACTCCTGTAGATAACGGTTCAGGTCTCCGTCAGCGCATACTCGCAATCTGTTAACCAGTAACAGATTCACTTTCAGGCTGCCCTCACAAGTCCATTCAATATCAATTCCGCTATCGCCTCACACCAAACGGCGACTCTCTGTGAACTTTCTTGATACCTACTTACCCTCGTTCAACGGTTTGCTCTTATGAATCGTAGTATACTCCTGTTGGAGGAAAATGTCAATCATTTTTTTCTGTTTATTACATTATTCTTGAGATTTACCTTCTTGCACATAACTATGTATAAAACTTCTCCTATGAATCGGGCACGGACCATGCTCTTTCAAAGCTTTAATATGTTCCTGCGAACCATACCCCTTATTGCTCTCAAAACCGTATTCCGGATAAAGCTCTGCATACTCCACCATAAGCCGGTCCCTCGTCACCTTGGCCATAATACTTGCCGCCGCAATCGAAAGGCTCCTCGCGTCTCCTTTTACAATCCCAACCTGCTTAATCGGAATCTGCGGAATCGTCACTGCATCATTCAGCAACAAATCAGGCACAACCTCTAAATCTTCAACCGCATGCTTCATCGCCTCATAAGTTGCCTGTAGGATATTAATCTCATCAATGCGCCCCGGAGAACTCATTCCAATTCCGTAACTCACCGCTTTTTCTTTTATCTCCTCAAACAGCTCTTCACGCCGCTTCGGGCTGACCTTTTTAGAATCGTTGAGCCCCTCAATCCTGAGTCCTCTCGGCAGAACTACCGCCCCCGCTACAACCGGTCCGGCAAACGGACCTCGCCCCGCCTCATCAATTCCACAGATACAGGAAAATGTATCACCGTACTTGTTCTCAAATTCAAGCATCTTTTCTAAGCGCAGCATCTCCTGTTCATACTTTGCTACCTTCTTTTTGTATTGCTCGATCAATTTCTGAACACCGGCACGACTGTCACCTGCGAATTCCACAAAAAGTGCCTGCCACTGCTCTCTGCCTGCCTGTTCAAATGTGTTTTTTATTTCTTTTATGCTCTGCATCGTTTTTTCCTTTCGTTTTAAATCTTCTCTGCTGCATACAACTCTGTATCCGTCAATCCCGAAACATTCCAGAGCGGTATATTTATCAGCCAGTCCTGTTCACGATAACCACTCATCGATAACCGAATCGCCAGTTTCGACTCAAACTTATCCACAAAAGCTTTCAAACTTTTTGAACGTAGATTTTCTTCTGCCTTCACTTCTATCGGCACAATAAAGGATTTTATCTGTAAAAGAAAATCTATCTCATTTCTTGACTTCACATTGGAATAGTAATACGGAACATAGGGTGTTATGCTGACAATTTGCTGATGAACATATTGTTCGGCCATAGCACCTTTAAATTCAACAAAAATTTGATTCCCCTCCAGCAGGCTTACAGCATCCAATTCTGACATTGCACCGAGTAATCCAACATCGAGCATGAATAACTTATATGCCGAAAATTCTGTGTAGGCTTTCAATGGCATCCCTGGTTTTTTCACACAATAAACCTTATAAATAAGTCCACAATCAATAAGCCATTGAATTGACACTTCAAAATCAGAAGACCTTGCACCCTTTTTAATTTGTCCAAAAAAGAATTTTTTATTTTCTTTTGCCAACTGCATGGGAATTGAATTCCATACCATACGTGTCCGTTCCAGTTCAGACTTACTATCTATATGCTTACTAAAATCATTCTCATACAATCTTAATATTTCTTTTTGAACAGCACGTACTTCA
>CAMVIN010000037.1 GCA_947167565.1 uncultured Clostridia bacterium
TATTGCGGGACGATTTCGCTTCTTATGATGGCTGTTACATATCATGCAATTTATAATACAATTGTGATGTCAAATTACAAATACCTTGGTTTTATGCTTCCTCTCAGCACGTATATTCCGATTTTGATCGCATTTCAAAAACGGAAGAGGGGCAGAAGATAATAGGAATATAAAGGGGAGATGAAAATGACAAAGGGCAAAACAGAAATTATTGTTTCAACAGCAATACTGGTTGCTTTTATTCTGATAGAATTCATTTGTGTTTCATTTACTGCCCGAAAATATGTGGCTTATATTAATCTGCCGGCAAATGAATATCAGACTGTTGATGTCAGCATACAGGGAGAAGGTTCCTGTACAGTGAAAGAACTAAAAAGGGAGGAACGGCTGCTTATTCTTCTGCTGGAACACGCCCAAAAAGGGAAATTCGAACTTGTTGTGAAAGGACATCGTATGGATGATTCCACACTGACTGACAGTGTCACAGTCGGAGTCACGGTTTCGGAGCATGGACTTATCTTTTTTGGTCCGGATATGGATTTTCGAGGGCATCAGATTATTGAGGGGCTGGCTGCTTTGTTTTTTCTTTATATGGGAGTGCTTATGTATGTGGCTTATCGGAGATACCGGAAGGAATCCGCTTTTTCCTATAGTGGTCTTATCCGGCTTGGCTTATCCGGGTACTATCTGGTACAGGGATTTCTGCTAGCCGGTCTTTGCCTGGGAGGAGTTGTTTTTGCGAATCGGGCAACTGCCTATCAGACATTGGAAATTGCAGGTTTGATTATTGCGCTCGCAATTTTTCCGTTATTGCCGCTGGTTATTCTGTTTTCCGTCAATATGACAATCAGCAACGTGGCGCTGGTCAGACATGAGGGATTTCGATTTGCCAATGTACTTGGATTTATAATCAGTGCTTTGTTGATGTTTGGAAATGTAATTATTATTTTATCAATCATACGCACACCGCTTTATCTTTCAGCGAATCCGGGAGATGTGGCTATGATAGTTGCCAGGACGGTTTCGAGTTCAGTGTTTTTATATTTTGTGTGCATTCTGTTTGCAACACAGTTAAGGTTGTTTTCTGTGGCAAAGCGAGAGCCTGAACTTGAACAGGATTTTATTATCATACTGGGCTGCAGTATTAGAAAAGACGGGACACTTTATCCTTTATTACAGGGTCGGGCAGACCGGGCGTTTGAATTTTATCAAAAGCAGGTGGCAAAAACCGGGAAAAAGGCTGTTTTTATCCCTTCCGGAGGTCAGGGGGAGGATGAGGTGATTTCCGAGGGAGAGGCAATCAAAAATTATCTTGTAAACAGGGGAATTCCGGAGGAGCAGATTATACCGGAAACGGCTTCAAGAACTACTTTTGAAAACATGAAATATTCGAAAAGAATTATTGATGAGAGAAAAAAAGATGCAAAAGTACTTTTTTCAACGACAAATTATCATGTGTTTCGAAGTGGGATGATAGCCGCTTCTGCCGGTTTAAATGCGGATGGCATTGGCAGCGGGACAAAGTGGTACTTTTGGCCAAATGCACAAGTAAGGGAATTTGTGGGGCTGTTGGTGGCAAGGTGGAAAATACACCTTATCATGTGCCTGCTGATGATTGCCTCTGCTGTACCTGCGGCTTGTGGTCCGATTATATTGAATATGATTGTTTCCTGAGTAAAAGTTAAAAAGAATGGATGAGGAGAAAATATGTTCACTTGGAATTTTGAGTATGTGTCAAAGGCGAGATTAGCAGAAACTCTTAATCAGTTGATGCTGAACTCTGGTAAAGGAGATATTTTAATTCGGATTCATACAGCGATTCATTTAGAGGAAGAGGCTGTTGAACTTGCCCGATTTATTAAGAGACTTGTGCCGGGAGCACGGATTTTTGGCACCAGCACTTCTGCGGTAATCAGTTGGGGAAAACTCGTGCAGAATCAGTGTGTAATTTCCATTACGCAGATGGATGAAGGGCGGATTAAATCGGTTTTACTGCCGACCTATGATGAGAAGAGCAGGGAGCCGCTTCCGCCGGATGTCCTTTGTCAGAATGTGAAAGATGCTGTAGTGGAGAAAGATACCAAACTTCTTCTTACCTTTCTTACCAGAAAATATTTAGATGTCTATCGATTTATAGAGCGATGTAATGATTATTTTCCGGGTGTACAGATGATTGGTGGACTTGCCAATACTCCGGAAATCAGCATCACCAAATTTATGGACTCCGGGTTTGTTTTTGATGAGAATGGGTGGACAAATCGAGGAATCCTTCTGGCAGCCATCAGTGGTGAAAAAGTAGATAGTTTCAGTTCTTATTCTACGGGGGTTCAGGTGTTCGGCGATGAATTGGAAATTACGGATAGTTATGGAACCTGTATTCTGTCAATTGATGGAAAAGATGCCTTGCAGGAATATTATATTGGTGTCAGTGATGAATTAAAGCACCGTCCGGAACTGCTAAATCTTTTCCCGTATGTATATTCAGATATGAGTGATATTCCGATTTTTGTGCGTATTTCGGATGATCAGCTTCATGTCAATCACATTGTTGAAAAGGGGAAAAAACTAAAGAGAGCTTTTATTTATGATAAAAAAATTATTTCGGATAACCGTGCTCTGTTCCGTCGGATAGAGAATTTTGAAAAGGCAGAAACCATATTTGGTTATTCCTGTCTTTCGCGTTCAGTTATTTATTCGAACTGCGCAAAATGGGAATTGTCTGCCTATGAAAATTCTAATATGTGCGGCTGTATTGTAGAAGGGGAAATCGCCCATGTGGATGGGAAAAATACATTTGCAAATGATTCGTTTGTCGTATCAGTTGCCGGTGAAAAACCGACAACGCAGGGATATAATCCATATGTGCTGTCGCATATAGATTCGTTGCAGACAGACAATTATGAACTGCTGAATTATCTGATGGAAATTGAGAGCAACTTTGAGAAAAATAAGGAACTGGCAACGGCAGACAGTTTAAAAGATTTTGTGAAGGATTGTGAACTAAAACTTCTATATTCGGAACATGATGATATCCCAAATGAGGCGGCTCTATTCATGGATGTCAAGATACGGGGGTATGATAGGATATGTAGAATAGATGTGACAGATTTATCCAGCATGAAGACCGTTTTTTCGGAAAAAATTATTCAGCTCACTTACAAGAATTACATATCAAAATGTAATGTTTTTGCAAGGGAGCATCACTATCGTCTGTATATTATTGACAAGTGGCAGATTGCGATTGGAGCACCATCTTATATGGTGGCACTGTCGGTTTTCACAAAAGATATGGAACGGCTGCAGAGAGAATTGTTTGAGGCCTCTGAGGAATATATTGCCCTTGTTCCTGTTTTTTGCGTGTTAGACGGATGTACGGATGAAAATATAAATGCAGTATACGATTCGGCGAGGGTGGAAATGATGAATAAAAATATCCAGTTTTATGTCAGGGATGCGCGTGAAGAGAAACTGGATGAGGAGAGTATAAGAGAGCGGTATCACATGGTAAATGTGATAAACTATGCGATTGCGCACGATAAAATAATTCCATATTTTCAGGGGATTTATGATAATAAAGAGGATAAGATTCATCACTATGAATCCCTTATGCGTATTGAAGATGAGAATGGAACAATATATTATCCGGGAAGTTTTTTGGATGTGGCACGTTCCTTTGGACTTTTGTATGATTCTATGTCATCATCCATGGTTCGAAAAGTGATGGAGAAATTCCGTTATAGAGAGAAAGAAAGTGTGAGTTTGAATTTGGGAATCCGTGATATTAAGAACCGGGAGATTGTGGACTATATTTATGATAGTTTGTCTACAGCGCCACATCCGGAAAATTACGTATTTGAAATTTTGGAAAATGAGGATATTGATGACTATGATGTTCTGGTTGATTTTGTTGATCGGATTCATGAATTGGGCGGTAAGATTTCAATCGATGATTTCGGCAGCGGATATTCCAATCTTCAGCACATAGCAAGTATTCACTCAGATTTTATAAAGATTGACGGTTCCATAGTAAAGAGGTGCTGTGAAAATCCGGAATCAGAACGGCTGATTGCAATGATTGCCGGATGGAAAAAACTTAGCTCGAGACAGGTTGGAATCATTGCGGAATTTGTTGAAAATGGAGAAATACAGGAAAAATTATTAACGTATGGTATTGATTTTTCGCAGGGATATTTGTTCTCAAAGCCGTCACCGGAATTGTAGGGAGGAAGATATGAAAGATGAGAGGGGAAATACGAAAACGATTGGATTGATGATTGAAGATATCAATTCGGATTTTTCCAAAGAGATTATTTATAGTATTCAAAATACAATTTCATCCAATAAAAATTTACGATTGGTTGTAATTGCTGGAAAGTATAATGAGAGTGATGAAATATATGACAAGTGGCAGCACTATCGGATTGTTTATAATTCTATTTTTCGAATAGAAGAGCTGTGCCAATTTGATGGACTGATCATTTCGTTGAGTAGTATAGGACAGAGGAAAGTGAAGACGCTTGATACACAGGCTTTTGAAGTATTTACGGATTTGCCTAAGGTATATATTGCTTCCAATCTGGAAGAGGTTATCAGTGTAAATTATGACAATGAGATTGGAATTCGCGAGGCAGTGGATTACCTTGTCAATGTCAATGGTGTAAAAAAACTCTGCATGCTCGGGGGAAGAGAAAACAATGTTGATGCAGTGGAACGGAAAAGATGTTTTATCAAATGTCTTGAGGAAAATAGAATTGAGTTTTCTGAGGAGTTGTATGAGGCGACAGATATGTCTCCGCATACAAAGGAGGCGGCTGCCAGATTACTGGATAGAAATCCGGGAACGCAGGCTGTTTTTTGTGTAAATGATTCCGTTGCAGTTGGACTGTATGAGGTTATGAAAGAGAGAGGTATGACACCGGGGAAAGAACTTGTCGTCTTTGGATTTGATAATACCTACAGAGCAAGTGAAATGAATCCGCCACTTGCGTCAATTGGGTGCTCATCTTTGACTCTTGGGCAGAAGGCATTGGAACTTTTAATTACCATGATTGGAGGTACAGAGGTTTCTTCTGCCAAAATACCAACAAGGCTGTACGGAAGAGAATCTTTGCCGTATGAAATGTATGAATATACCGTTCGTGAGATGGTAAATATTGATCCGGACTTTATTTACCGAATGTTTGATGATTGCTTTTATCGATATGGTAATCGGGAATATGACAGGGAATCCGTCAATTTAAAGCGGTTATACTTTGAATTTATCTATCGGATGCTGGCTGCCGCTAAAAGACGATTTATGGGGGTGGAGGAATTCAACGAAGTTGGTAGAATGATTGATATATTTTTTGACAACGGTGCGCTGGCGTATACGGATGCAGCCAAATTATTGAATCGAATGGAAAAACTCCAATATGGTATTAATTTGATGAATCCATCTGTTTCTTCCAATGTGATGATTAACCGCCTTTTTGTCAGAATGAAAGACCGGGCGATTCAGGCACTTTCTAATGAATTGATAAAGACAAAAAGAGAGGAAGTGGTCAATCGTTCTTTGAAGCAGACTTTTTTGATTGAGAGTACGGTCTTTAACGAATCGGAGAAAAGGACTGTTGATTCTGTCATAAAAGGTTTCAGCTGTCTTGGTTTACGAAATGCAGCACTTTATCTCTATGAGGCACCGATTGTTTATGAGTACAAGAAAATGGATGGTTTTCCGAAGACGGTCAGGCTGCGGTGTGCGATTAAGGATGGCGAGGTGTATGTGCCGTCAAAAGAGAGGCAGTCATACCGGATTGCGGATATTTTCCGCAATGAAAAAAGACCGTTTTCCGGTAATGGGTATGTGGTATTTCCTGTTTTTTATGGGACGGTGATTTATGGGTTTTTGTTGTGTGAACTAACATATGGGATATCAGACCGGGGGGAAGAGATTTCAAATTTGTTGGGCGGGGTGCTCTACATTAATATAGGGCGCGGGGATTAATGATTTTCATGAGATAAGGGGGAAAAACAATGTCAAAGAAAAAAAGTTTATTTCGGGAAAAAGCATTGGAGAGAATCAAGAGTCCGGAGCAGTTGGATCAATATTTGAAGGTAACAAGGCCCAGAGTGTGGGTTTCGTTGTTTGCGGTTTTATTATTTTTTATAGGACTTACTTTATGGGCCGTGACAGGGCACATCGATACGACAATTGGCACAGATGTCACAGTCAAGGATAAAAAAGCGGTCATCACTGCGAAGGAAAATGAGAATTATCTGAGAAAATCGGAAATGAGCAAGCTGGGGGAGGGAACGAAAGTTATCATTTTGGGAAGAGAGGTTACAGTGACCTCTTGTGAAAAAAAAGAAGATGGGACTAAAGTATTGTATGCGGATACGGAATTTCTGCCGGATGGGAAGTACATGGGAGAAATTGTTATAGAGAGTGTGAGTGCCATTCATTTTTTGATTGATTGAATGAGTGAGCAGATTGAAAAATAAAGGATGAGATTATGCGAAAAGTTAGGCGAGTGGCGAAAGTCCCTGCCATAATACAGCTTGAGAATCTGGAGTGCGGTGCGGCATGTCTTGCGATGATTCTGGCATATTATGGCAAGTGGGTTACTATGGAACAGGCAAGAGAAGCATGTGCAGTTTCTAAGGATGGTGTTTCGGCAAGGAATATTTTTCTTGCGGCCGAAAGTTATGGCTTAGTGCCGGAAGCTTTCAAGATGGAGCCGGAGACACTTGTGAAAGAAGGAAAATTTCCTTGTATTATACATTGGAGCATGAATCACTTTGTTGTACTAAAAGGATTTAAAAGAAATTTGTCAGGAAATAGGACGGCAGAGATTAATGATCCTGCCAGAGGAGAAATAAGCGTCAGTATGAAAGAATTTGACGAAAACTTTACCGGGATTGTTTTATCTTTTGAACAGTCAGAAAAGTTTGAGAAGGGTGGTCACAGAGTTAGTGTACTGCGCTTTGCGGTAAAAAGACTCAATGGTATATGGCCGGCTGTTATTTTTTTCTTGATTATATCAATTCTTTCCTACCTGTTCGGAATTGTGAATTTTGTGACGTCAAGAATCTATATGGATCAGATTCTCAGCTGGAAGAATGTAGATTGGATAATAGGCTTGTTGCTATTTATGTGTTTTATGGCAGTTCTGCAGCTCAGAGTGGCATGGAAGCAGGTGGTTTATTCGATCAAAATCAGAGGTAAAATGGCAATAACAGGAGCAACTACCTATATGTGGAAAGTCCTTCGTCTCCCGATGAATTTTTTTGTGCAGAGGATGGCGGGGGATATTCAGATGAGGTTGGAATTAAATGCCTCTATTGCGGAAACCTTGATTAGAACCGTTGCGCCTCTTGTGTTGAATACAGTGATGATGATAATCTACCTGGTACTTATGATCAGGCAGAGCATTGTTTTGGCTTTGATTGGACTTTTTACAATATTGCTCAATGCATTATTATCTTTTTATATTTCGAAAAAAAGAGTGCAGTATGCCGGAGTTTTTACGAGGGATGAGGGAAAACTGGAGGCTTTGACGGTAACAGGAATTGAAATGATTGAGACGATTAAGAGTTCCGGGGCAGAGAATGGTTTCTTTCAGAAATGGGCAGGAATCCAGGCGTCAGTCAACAATAAGAAGATAACTATGGCATATATAGAACATTGTTTGGGACAACTTCCTGCGCTTCTTATAACCGTTGCCAATAGCATTGTCCTCGTCATGGGTGTGCGATTTGTGATTGACGGAAAAATGAGCCTGGGGGCGCTGTTCATGTTTCAGGGTTTTTTAGGGCAGTTCATGGCACCGGCAATGGATTTGGTCAGGGCCGGACAGAACATACAGGAAATGCGCACCAGGATGGAGAGGGTTGAGGATGTAATGGAATACAGGGAAGATGAACTGCTTGTTTCTACAGAGCAGCAGGACGCTGTTGCAGGCAAACTAAAGGGGAATGTAGAACTAAGGAATGTTACGTTTGGGTATTCTCGTCTTTCAGAACCGCTGATTAAAGATTTTTCACTCCGCATGAAGAAGGGAGACCGTGTGGCACTGGTCGGAGCTTCAGGCAGCGGTAAATCGACGATATCCGGCATTATTTCAGGACTTTATCAGCCTTGGAGCGGAGATGTTTTATTTGATGGGAAGAAAAGAAGTGAGTATTCGAGAGAGGTTATGGCAGGTTCACTTGCTGTTGTAGATCAGGAAATTATTCTCTTTGATGACACGATATCAGATAATATCAAAATGTGGGATCGGTCAATCAAAGATTTCGAGATGATTCTTGCGGCAAGGGATGCTGATATTCACGAAGACATTATAAAATTACCAGGAGGGTATCGGTATAGGCTGCTTTCAGGCGGTTTGGGATTGTCTGGCGGGCAGCGGCAGCAGCTTGAAATTGCCAGGGTTTTGGCTTTGGATCCGTCTATTATTATTTTAGATGAAGCGACAAGTGCATTAGATGCAAGAACAGAACATAAAATTGTGAATGCGATCCGGGACAGGGGAATTACCTGTATTGTCATTGCGCATCGGTTGTCTACTGTGAGAGATTGCGATGAAATTATTGTTTTGGAGAAAGGACAGGTTTGTGAACGGGGTACTCATGATGAACTTATGTCAAGAAATGGAAAATACAAAGAATTGGTGACAAACGATTGAATTAAAAGGAAGGAGGAAGGGCTGCATTGTTGTAGTCTGCGAAAGCAATGGGATGGTTTGATGATCAGATCAGAGAGCGGAAAGAATATGATGAACTATTTCTGGAAGTGGCATTTAATCGCGCAGCAAATGTTATTCGTGGGAAAAAAAACCATGAAGTCAGCAATTCGCATTTGATATCAATATATGCGATTCTGGATATTTTGGATTATTATCACTATAAAATGGTCCACATTCCTGACAATTTAGAGACGATAGAAGAGCGGCTGGATTATTGTCTGAGACATTACGGTATTATGCGTCGGGAAATTCAACTGGAGAAGGGCTGGCACAGAGATGCGTTTGGTCCGATTCTTGCTTTCAGAAAAGAAGATGATATGCCGGTTGCGCTGCTTCCGCGCAAATCCGGTGGTTATTGTTACAGCAGGGATGACCGCGGTAAGAAAATAAAAGTTACCAATGTAAATGAGAACTTATATAAGGAAAGAGCGGTTTGTTTTTATCGCCCATTGCCGATGAGAAAACTTGGTATTCTGGATTTGCTTCGGTATATGTGGAGTTTTGTAAATCTTAAGGATTTGTTGCTTGTATTTGTTTTGGCATTTTTCATTGCATTTATTGGAATTATCAATCCAAAGATAACGAAGATGCTAACGGGAAATATGTTAAGTGAAGCAAAGTACAGTGCCCTCCTTGGGATAGCTGTTTTTCTTGTTTGTATGTCGTTTACTTCATGGATGTTAGAAAGCATTAAGAATCTGCTGGCTGTAAACATTAAAAGCAAAATAGTCGTTAGTATCCAGTCGGCGATGATGATTCGGCTCATGGCTCTTCCGGCAACTTTTTTTAAAAAATACAGTGTTGGTGAACTAAAAAGCAGACAGAAGGCGATTGGTGATTTATGTGAACTCATACTGGATATTTTGTTTGGTATTGGACTCTCGTCCCTGTTTTCGCTTCTATATTTGACTCAGATTTTTCGGATTAATTATGCCGTTATGTCAGTATCGCTTTATACGCTTATATTGACAATTGTAGTTTTTTTTGTGGCAGCTTTTTTTCAGTCGCGGGTAAGCAGAGTGGAGATGAAAAAAAAGGCGCAGGAATCCGGTGTCAGTCTATCGTTGATTTCAGGAATTAAAAAACTGAAACTTACGGGGGCGGAGAATCGTGCCTTTGCCAAATGGCTGATTCGTTACTCAGAGTGGGCGGATATCAAATTTAATCCTCCATGGGTAATCAAAATAGAACCTGTTGTTGTGACGGCGATATCGCTGATAGCAACTATTTTGCTGTATTTAATCTCTGTTATAACTGCAATGAGTCAGTCTTCCTACTATGCGTTTACCGTTGCTTATGGCTCGCTTATGGGAAGTTTTATGATGTTATCTGAGTCGGCCGTGTCAATTGGACAGATCCGGCCTGCTTTTGAATTAGCAAAACCATTTTTGCAGACGGCGCCTGAAGCACAGATGGACAAAGAAGTTATCACAAGACTTTCCGGGAGAATTGAGATGGAGCATGTGTATTTTCGTTACAATGAAGACAGCCGTTACATTTTGGAAGATGTTTCACTGAAAATTAAACCGGGAGAGTATCTGGCGGTCGTGGGGGAGACCGGCTGTGGAAAATCCACATTGATGAGACTTCTTCTTGGACTTGAAGTGACAGATCGTGGTTTTATTTATTATGACGGAAAAGACATGAGAAATATAGATCCGTCCTCTCTTCGAAAAAAAATTGGAACGGTGATGCAGCAGGGAGGTTTATTCCAGGGGGACATCTATTCGAATATCACAATTTCGGCACCGGAACTGACGATTGATGATGCGTGGGAGGCTGCTGAGATTGCAGGAATTGCAGAGGACATAAGAAATATGCCGATGGGGATGCACACATTGATTACTGAGGGAAGCGGCAGTGTCTCAGGAGGGCAAAAGCAGCGGCTTATGATAGCGAGAGCTGTGGCGCCGAAGCCGAGGATTTTATTTTTAGACGAAGCGACTTCAGCGCTTGATAATGTGACACAAAAACATGTGGCAGAATCATTAGATGCAATGGGGTGTACCCGCATTGTCATTGCGCATCGGCTCTCTACAATACGTCACTGTGACAGAATTGTGCTATTGAAGGACGGCAGGATTGCCGAAGATGGAACGTATGAGGAGTTAATAGCAAAGAATGGCTTTTTTGCAGAACTTGTGGAGCGGCAGAGGCTGGACAGTGAGGATTGAGTATATGGCAATATATGGGGAATCTATAACCGGTTAAAGGGAGGATAACCTTTACTTGGTTGGGGAAGTGTGATATAATTTTTGTTGGGGAAAAGTCTGCTATAAACTTATGAACGAACTGGTTTGGAGAAGACTTTCTAAATTAATAATAAATAAAATTTATCAAGGAAGGAGAGTAATTGAATGAGGAAACAGGTAAAACGTGGCTTAAGTTTCATCCTTTCGCTGGCAATGGTAGTTACACTGGTGCCGGGGAATATCGTATCGGCCAAGTCTGCGAAGCAGGATGAGACAGAAGCTAAACTTCAGGAGTACCTGCGGACAGCAGTGAGCGATGCGGAGTATCCGAATGGTGCCTTTGGTATCGGTGACACACAGCTTACTGTCAAGGAAGGTAAGAAGAAGACAATCACCATTGTTCGTCAGGGAAACACGGACAAGGAGCAGAAAGTCCGTTTCAAGGCCGTGGATGTATCCGCAGTCTATGGGCAGGACTATCTTCTAACGGTGAGACATTCTGTTTTTAAGACAGAACAACTTGAGAAGCCGGAGGGCTCTGAGACACTTTTAGAGCAGAGCGGGGAACTCGGCGAAGAAGCCGCCGCTACAGAATCTGCCATTACAGCAGAGGAATCGGAACAAGAAGAGGTGGCTACAGGAGCCGCTGCCACAGCAGAGACTTCTGAACAAGACAAGGAAAAGGACGCAGAGACTAAGAAGAATGAGGAGACGTTTCCGGCGGCAGAGGTGAGTTCTCTGCAGACAGCTTACTCTCTTCAGAATGGCGGAGAACAGGCTGTGCAGAGCGACTGGAAAGAAGTGAACCCGAAGGATGTCTCTGACACAGACAAGAAAGATTTTGAAAAGGGCGATGCGAAGGTAAGAAAAGCAATCGAGAAGCTGGATGGCGCCGAGACGGTTCTGACCTTTGGCCCGGGCGAGTACAAGAAGGAGATTGTACTTACTGCAATCGACGATGAAAAGTCAGAGTCGGATGAGCAGATAGCTGTTTTCCTCTCTTCAGAGGACGAATCGAAACTCGGGGAGTTAAACTACGGCTCTGTAACGAGCAAGGACACTGACGCTGCGGAAAAAGTGACATTTCAGGTCAAGGAGCCGAGTGTTGACGTCACGGTGGATGAGAACAGGGCGAAGGTCACGATTGTCCGCAAGACCGGTATCGACCAGATTGCTATTGTCAAGGCCGGTACAAAGGAACTTACTGCGGAGGCGGGCAAAGACTATGAAGTGACCACAGAGGATGTCTTCTTTGCGCCGGGCGTGAAGGAGAAGGACTTCTATGTGCCGATTACCGGAGAGCGCGATGACATCAAGACATTTTATGTCGGAATCATGCAGGACGGTGAGGTTGCTGAGACCGATGGGCAGGCGGCGCTCGTCACAATCTGCAAGAGAGATCCGGACAGCAAGGATGGAGACGTGAGTCTGTCGGCGCAGTCCAGCACAGTGAGCATGAATGGTGGCTACGGTTGGTATAGCGGTACCGAGTATAGTTATAGGGCATATAAAGGAATAGACACGAGACTTGCGACTAAGATTACAGTTACCTATGATATCGAGGGTGAGTATTCACAGTACGATAAGGGTCAGTGTAAAGATGTGACAAAGTACGATAAGACGGCATACATCGCTCTCGCCGGCTGGTCGGATAATGTTGTGGAAGAAAAATCAAGATTTTTCAATGGGAAGAAGACCTATACCGGGCAGACGGAGGAATTTACAAGAGAACTGTCTAACGTGGAACAGTGGTCAGCGCTGGGCAGTACCGGTTCGGAGATTATGGCAAAGGTATCCGGAACCAATGCCAAGATTAATATTACTAAAGTAGAGATAACATTTGATGACTACAAACTTAATATAAACAATGATTCCGGAAGCGGCCATTACAAAGAGCAGCAGGTTAGCGGTTTTATAAACGGTGCTGTGGTCAAGAAACCGGTGAACAATGACAGTGATGATGACGATTATGGAATTCGTCTCGGATCGGTATATTTTGGAACGAATAAGTCGAATTACAGCAAATCCCTTGCCGGTGGAGAGAATACGGATCTGCACTATGCTTTCAGCGGCAAGAGAAATAGTCAGAAGGTCGTTGCGGACTCAGATTCCGTGGAATTCAAGGGATATTATCTGGCAAAGCCGAATTCTACGAACGGTCAGCATTCTGAGCTGATTAAGGCGAGTGATATGCCGGGAACCCTGACCTATGATTTTGTCAGTAAATATAAAAATTATTTGTTTAGCGGTGCGACATTTCAGCTCTATCCGGTATTTGCGCCAAAGGATGTGACTATTACACTGGCAAATACGGATGCAAATAAGGGCTCTTTTCTGAATTTTACAAATCAGAAGCAGAGTTTTGTCATGACGAGGATGGATTCTCTGAAAGTCGATGCTGCGGCAAGTCCGGGCAATGGCGTGAGCGAGATTCAACTTACAAGTAATTCTGGACTTGCGGCGACGAATAAAGATTCCAACCAGAAGTCCAGACTCGAGACCGGTCTTGGAAATACGAACGATAGCAAGATGGTTTTGGGGAATGGAGAATATAGTCTGAAGATTTACTACGAGCAGGCGAAGATCAAGGTTATGTATGATCCGGCGTATGCGAACGATGGCGATTTAAAGGAAAAGGGAAAAGTCTATTACATGGAGAAGGACGACGATGGCGATGTAAGTATTGTCGCCCAGGCAGATGAGTCGAATAATTATCAGTTTGAACTGAACAATATTTCCATTGACAAGACTTATAACATCATTGGGGATACCGGTATAACTGCAGAGGAAAAAGAAGTAAAAGAGACGACACAACTCTACACTACATATTGGCGGGATGGAAATACGGATGAAGATGAGGACGGAGTGTTCAAGAGCCAGGTCGGCAATTATACAGTCTTTACACCGGTGCTGGGAAGTGTTATGCCGTTAGTGGCAAGGACAGCTTTCAGCCGGTTATATTTCAGTTACAAGCTACGCGAACAGGTAACGACACCACAGGATGTCATAGGGCATCTGCGAATCGGCGATGAGATGATACTCACGGGCAAGAAGGTCGAAAGAGGTGTGAATGGAGCAACGGTGACCTGTGAAGGGGTTCAGACAATTACAGAACCCGGCGGCATTGATCCGAAAGAAAGTGAAGATGAGAAGCAGGGGTTCTTCCGGATTAAGAGTAAATATTTCGCTGCGAATGACTATCGTCTTGTCAATGCACAGTGTGACTTCGGAGAAGATGGCAAATTTAATACTTCTTTTGTCGTCAATCCGGCGATTGAGAAGGACTGTGTCATCAATACGGCAGAGAATGTGGTGGTAGATGATGCCCACATCTATAAAAAGTCAGGCACTAATTGGAGTGAATTGTCGGTAGTGCCGGATTCGGAAGGTTATTACAGCAGTCTGACAAATGGAAACAAAGATTACAAGATTACACTCCATGCGGCGAGAGAAGGAGCGATTATTACAGGAGCGAAGATGAAGTTCTATGATCTCGACGGAAAAGAGGTGGAGAATGCTGTTGTAGAAGGAAAAGAAGTGAATGCGGGGGCTAACAATGGAATATTCTACTTTGAGATAAATCCGTCCTCCGATGCCGCAAATGGCTTGAATCTTCCTGCCGGTGCGACAGCTCGTGTGAATTTCACGGACAGCAATGGCAACATCTCTTTGCAGAGAGAGGTTGGACTGATGTTTACCCAGTCTTTAGGACCAATCGAATTTTTGAACAGTTTTAACTTCGGCGGTGCCGACAAGGCGATTAAACTGATTGGTAATATTGACGGTGCGTTTAACCTGGGATGGTCCGGCAAATTTGATGACAAGGCAGAAGATGTCACGGATGAGAACGGAAAGGCTACCGGCGAGAAGAGGATTTCTGTTGGTTACAGTAAGGAAGTTATCAATAAGAGCAGTGGCGGTAAAAATCCAATATTGGATGCGGCTCAGAGCCTTGGAAAAGCAGACCAGGATCTCGTAGACAAACAGCGTGCGCTGAATGCGACTATGAACAAGATTGCAGACGGAAAGTGGGATAAGGATAAAGACGGCGATCCGGATAAAAAAATGGAAGATGATATCAAGGCTGTAGAAGAGGCAACGAAGACACGTAACGCGAAGAAAACGGAATACGAAAAGACCGCTGATACGGAGAAGACCAAAGAGAAGAGCAATACGAAGGTAACAACGAATGTCAAATTGGAACTGGGCGTGAGCCTTGCCCTCACTTTTGGGTGCAAGAATGCAAAGTATTACTTCGAGAATATGACAGTGACGGCAACTGTTAAGGGCGAGTTCAGCGTTAATGTGGAATATGCTACTCCAATTGGTGTAACCATTTACATGAAACTGACAGCAGGCGGTACAGGAAGTGCTTCCTTTATTATCAAGGAGCGCTCAGATACACTCACAAAATATTACATTGCTGACTTAGTGAATGAGGATTCCAATAGCCAGTTGGATATTTTTGACTGTAATCCGAACAACGCAGAGCGGAAGTTTGATGCCTACGGTGTATTTACACTGGCGCCATTCATTGGTATTGAGGTGGGAGCCGGTGCTCTGGGATGTACGGTCAGTCTGACAGGAAGAGCAACGTTTAACATGAAGTTCTATACTTCCACGACAGAGAATACCGGTTCCGTGAATCTGAATGCCACGCTGACAGTGAAAGTGCTCTGCTTTACCCATGACTGGGAGTTTGTGAGCAAAGATTATCAGTTGTTTGGTTCCTCTGCATCTGCACTGGATGAACTGGAGAATAAGAATTATCTCTACCAGTCCGCTGATATTTTGGAGCCGGAAGAAGCCGGTTATATGAAGGGCGGCACGAATTGGAAGGATGCCGGCATCTCGGCACAGAGTCTTGATGAGGACGAGAAGGCATTTGCTGAGAAGGCACTTGGTGACAAGATTCTGGAGAACCCTTCCTTTAAGATGATTACGCTCGACGATACAAAAGGTAGTGAGAAGTATCTGGCAGTGTTCTTAAATACCGGGGATCCGGATCAGGATGAGGGAAGAAATAAATACAACAACCAGGCTGCTTACTACGTATATTATGAAAATGGTGAGTGGGGAACACCTGTGATGATTGAGGACGATGGCACCTTTGACCAGGATGTTGATGTGTTCCCATTAGGAAGCCGTGGTGCTGTTGTGACATGGTCTACCAGTCCGAAGGCTTATACATCCAAGATGGACAAGACGGAGCAGCAGAACAATCTGGATCTGCATGCGGCATTTGTTGGCATGGACGGAAAATTAAGCGGTGACATTCAGAGAGTGACCTATGAGACGTCAAATGAAAACATCAATGACTATGATGACTTTGCGGCAGATGTGGAAGCCAATGTTTCTTATGATGAGACTTCGAAGAGGATGGTAATTTACTATCAGAAGAAAGAGTATAATTACACCGGTGAGGAACTTCTTGGTGATGTCATTTATCCTCAGTTTGCGATTATGTCGGCAAGATACTATGATTTTGATGGGGCAGACGGATTTGATGGAAGCTGGGTAGAAGATTATCCGGAAAGCTTAGCGAGTGATATCAAAGAAGATATAGAAGAAAATACAGGAGCTGCGGGCCAGGATTTGGAAAACCGTTATCAGGCTTATGTAGACGGATTCTATGGACAGGAGTTCTTTGAGTATCTTCCGGCTATCGATGTGAATGAGACGCTGAATGAGACGGGCTACTGGGCAGAGAAACCTACTGTCGCTAACCTGAACAATACGAAGGCAGTCATTGTTGACAGTGATGCACAGAATATCGCCGGCAAGGGACTCTTTGCATACACAGTTGACAAAGATGGCGACCACAAGACACTGGGCGACAGGGATGTTGTGATGCAGGTCTATGATTTTGAAAAACAGGTGTTCCAGCACCCGATTGTGATGACAGCGGATGATGTTGAAGATTCCAATGTCCGATTTGTACAGCTTAATGAAGAAGTGGGAGGAAGTAAGCCGGTATATCTGACATGGCTGAACAATGGTAATATTGTTGGTATGAATGTTTCTCGTATCATTGCAAACAAAGGTACAATATTAGAGTCATATGATAGAGATGAAAATGGAAAAGCAGATGTTTATTATTTGAATAAGACAGCACCTGCGTCTGCAGACGATTTATCCACTGCTTATATCCCGCCGGAGATTTATGTAAAGGGGGAAGTGGCCGAAGTGGACAGTGCCAAGAGTGCTATTACGGGATTTGATGTTCACGCATCCGATGATTATGTATACTTTGTATGGACTCAGAGTGATGCCTCTTTGCAGGATGGTGTAGAGGAAGGCTCTGCAGAGGCCGCTGACCCGACGAATACCAGATCTGAGGAGCAGATTTATACGGCACGTTATGATATCAATAAAACAGAGATGACGCAGCCTGTACAGGTGACAAGTAAATTCGGAACCTATTATCGTGATGTCGCTTTTGCGGTAGAAGGTGAAGATCTGGTTGGTCTGGTATACAAAGCCGGATCAAGGCTGGTTGACTGGGAAGAGTTCAACGAATCTGTCAAGAAAAATAATGAACAGGCAGAGGAACAGGAAAAGACAGAAACCGCCAACCGAGGACAGCTTCGCGCCGTATTATGTGGCAGATATTGAAAATGCGAAACCTGTGACATTCCGGTTAAATCCGGTCGGCAATGTTAAGATTAAGAACGCAGAGTATGTGGATATCATCGCCGCTGATTCTGGCAACAGCAATAAAGAAAAGGCAAGTGAAGAAGATGAGGACACAGAAGATACCGGCCGGTCTCTGAGAAGTGTCAGAGCCGGAAGTACTGCGACCGTCACCTTTGATGTTTTAAATGATGGTGTCGGAACAGCATCTGATCTCACCGTGACTGTAAAAGACGAAGCTGGAAACAGTGTACTTACAGAGGAAGTTTCCGAAATGCTCGGTGGTTTCAGTGAGTCAAAGACCTGTTATGTGGATATTCCGGAGGATGCTCTCTCTTCTGCAGTGACAATTCAGATTAAAGATAAGAATGGCAGCACTGTAGCAGAAGAGACGGTTGAGAAACAACTGGCAGAGAGTCTTTCCATTGACAATTTGTCCATTGAGCCGACAGCGAACCGCAATGAGTACATCGTAAGTGGTGATGTTGAGAACATCGGAACAGCCAAGGCAAAAGCCGGGACATTTGAAATCGGTGCCAGAAAGGCAACGGATGGAAGCGCACCGGTGAACGATTCAGAGGAAATCGATGGAACAGATGCGGCTGAGAAAGAATACACCTATGACAAGTACACGGAAGTTTCTCATCCGGAACTGCTTCCGGGCGAGAAAACAAGCTTTGCTGAGACGATTATTGTTGATCCGGCAAAAGACTTTGTGACAGAGACAGATAAGGATAGCGGACACGTGACAGAGAGTGGTGAGATTTACGTCAAAGCCGGTGATACCATTGGTACGGATGTGATCACCAGAGAGATATCGGGCGAAGCTGCCAAATGGGTAAAGGCAATTCAGAAACTTGGTGTGACCGGAGCTGTAAATGATACTGTCAATGTGACAGTCGGCGAAACTACGGTACTCAGTCCGGAAGTTGTGAGCAGTCTTGCGAGTGAAAAGGATGAAATTACCGGTAGTGAGGGCCTGCAGTTCAGGTTCGAGGCGGCGGATGAGAGCGAGGATGTGGCGAGCATCTCTGCCAACGGTGCAGTAGTTGGACAGAAGACAGGCAAGACTAAGGTAAAGATGTATGCCTTTGCCAAGGATCATGAGTTTGTCACAACGGAAGATGTCGGCAGTCAGAATGTTGAGGGAACAGATACGAGTTCTTATCTGACATCACCTGAGGTATTGGTTTATTCAAAGGATATTACGGTTAATGTATCCGAGGAGACGAAAGAAGTTACACCAACGCCGACAACAGTGACGCCTGCTCCTGCTTCACAGACTACGGCGACAGCACTGAAGAAGGGAGCGACCTTTACTTCCGGAAATGTGAAATATAAGGTGACATCAGCGAAGTCAAAGACAGTCGCCGTCAATGCCGGAAAGAATAAGAATATTACAAAGGCAACAATTCCGGCTACAGTCAAGAAAAATGGTGTTACCTATAAGGTGACATCCATCAGTGCAAAGGCATTCAAAGGTTATAAGAAGTTAAAGAAAGCCACCATTGGTAAGAATGTCAAAAAGATTGGAAATGGCGCCTTTAGAAACTGTAAGTCACTGAAGTCCGTTATCATTGGAAAGAGCGTTACCAAGATTGGCAAATGGGCATTCATGAACTGCAAAAAGCTTAAGACCATTACCGTGAAAACAAAGAAATTGAAAAGTATTGGGCTGAAAGCTTTCAAGGGAATTCATAAAAAAGCCGTATTTAAGGTTAGAGTAGCGAAGGCGAAGAGAAAGACTGTTCGAAAGAAATTGCGAAAACTTTTGAAGAGCAAGACTGGTTTTAAAAAGACAATGAAAATTAAATAACATAGGAAAGGAGCTGTTTAAAATGGCGGATAAAGAAAATGAATTAAAGGGTGTTGAAAAACTGAATTTGGATGAACTGGATGCAGTGACAGGCGGTGTGAATGGAAATGCTGGATCGGGTGGCTTGATGAGTGGTAATACGAATAAATCGAATAAAGAGCAATCTTTTGGCTCAATCGGCAATGGTTACATGAGGCCTACAGATGATTGATGGTTTTCTAAATTGTTCATAATCGCATAAAGTATGAAGAAACCCGGATGGGGCGGCAGGAATGCCGATACATCCGGGTTTCTTTATGTTATTTTTTTTAAAGAGCGGTATTGTTGGGAAATGTGAATCACAGAGATGTTTTTTTCCCTTTTTTGAGACGCTTTACCAATCGCTTTTTGTTAAGTTGACATCTTTTCTTTTTTAGTATAATCCCGAGTTTGACAGTTAGAGAACTTAAAAGAGTAAGCAAGCCTTCTAT
>CAMVIN010000038.1 GCA_947167565.1 uncultured Clostridia bacterium
ACTGCTGAAATACGGAATCTGAAAAAAGTGCCAACGTTTACTTGACACAAACAAACTGTTTTTTTAGGTTGAAAAGAAAGACTGGAGAGTGTATTATATAGATTGGCAGACATTTTTTTATGGAAATGAGGTTGATTTAGTAAATGCGCAATGATTTAATTGTAAAGAAGATGTTCCAATCGGTTATGCTGGTACAGGTGCTGTCTGCGGTCACAGCCTTTGTCGGATCTGTGGTAGACGGGATCGTGATTGGATCCTTTTTGGGCGTGAAAGCAATGGCGGCCTATGGTATTGCGGTTCCTATGGCATCCATTTTTTCCGGCATTGCCAACATATTTGGAACCGGAGTGTCAGTATTGTGTGGAAAATATATTGGTGAGGGAGATAAAGAGAAGACCAATCGTATATTTAATGGTGCTTTGTTGATGTCTTTGGTCGTTTCTATTGCCTTACTGCTGGTTGTTTTCTTGGGAGCAGTGCCAATCGCTGTGGCTCTGGGAGCGGATGGTGCACTTGTGGAAGAGTCTGCGGCCTACTTAAGGGGATTTGCGATCACATCGCCGGCTTTGGTTTGGGGGATTATCCTTTTGCCGATTATGCAGCTGGATGGGGATAAGAACCGTTCCCTGACTACGGTATTTGTGATGACAGCAGTTAATATTGCAGGAGACTTTCTGAACGTGTTTGTGCTGCATCAGGGATTGTGGGGTATGGCGCTGGCTACGACGGTCAGTTACTATGCGGGGCTTGTTATCCTGCTGCTTCACTTTGGCAGGCACAGGGGAATATTCTGTCTTCGGTTGAGAATACCGTCGTTTGCTGAGATGGGAAATGTATTATCCTACGGATTTCAGGGGGCATTGCAGTTTGTGCTGCGAAGCTTTTTGGTAGTAACCCTGAATCATGTTATTCTCACCATTTCCAATAGTACTAGTGTGGCGGCGTATTCCGCCATTTATACGGTATCAATTGTCTGTATGGCACTGGGAATGGGGGCAGGGCAGAGTGTTTCTCTGGTTACGAGTATTTTCTCCGGGGAGCGCGACGCAGAATCGATTCGGCTGCTTTTAAAAGAATCGGTGCGCTCGGCCATCATCGGGAATGCTATCCTGACAGGGGTGGTGGCAATCGGTGCATCGGTTATCATCCGTCCATTTTTGTCTTCCGATCCGGAAGCTATCGGAATCGGTGGAGAAGGGCTCCGGTTGTTTGCGTTTTGTCTAATCTTTTACGCTATCAATAATATTCTACGCAGTTACTATCAGGCAATGCATTTTCTTAAACTGGCTTATTCTTATGTGGTTTTAGACAATTACCTCATGATTGCCGGTTTTGCATTTGCGTTCAGCAGGCTGTTTGGATTAAATGGGATATGGATGTCTTTCCTTGCGGGCGAGGTCATGTCACTATTATGTTTCCTGTTCATCGGAGCCATTTCCTGTGGAAAATATAAACACAAAAAGAAAAAGGATTGGACAGATATCGTGATGCATATAGATGATTCGTTTGAGCAAAGTATCCTTGCTTCAAAGTCCTGGTCTTGTGCTACAGTAGATGAGGTGGAGCAGGTATCGAGTAGCGTGCTTTTGTTTTGTCGGGAGAATGGGGGAAATCAGAAACAGGCGGTTGCCATGAGCATTGCGGTAGAGGAGATGTGCATGAATATCCTGCGCTACGGTTTTCAGAAGGGTGGAGATTATAGTATGGATGTAAAGATTATGAAGACGGAAAGCGGCTGGAAAATGCGTATCCGTGATAATTGTGATGCCTTTGATCCGGTTCATTATCTGGAGAACTATAATTTTACAGATGAGGCGGCTCATATTGGTATCAATATGGTCAATTCGTTGGCGAAAAACATAAATTATACTTACACGTTGAAAATAAACAATCTTTTGATTGAAATATGATAAACGAGGAGGTTAAAATGGAAAAACTTTATGACATCCAACCGGGGAGCAAAGTGTTCTACTATTCTATGGCAGGTCGCCATGCCTATACAGGAACTCTGATTGCTACGCTGACACGGCCGGTACAACTGCAAGCGTTGCATCAGGCAGTCAAAAACGCAATGATTGCACAGCCGTACTACCAGAGCCATCCGGTGAAAAAGGGCAACGACATTTTTGTCGTTCGCCGTCTGCCGGGACAGGTTCCGGTATTTGAGGAAACTAATAGTGGCAGAGCGTATGGAAGTGATGAGACCTATGGATATCTTTTTTATGTGACATACTGCGGGCGTGATATCTATCTTCGAACATATCACGGTCTTGCTGACGGTCGCGGAATGTTTTTGTTTTTACAAAAACTGTTGGAATACTATTTTAAAGAACTTGGATTTGATGTAAAGACGGGTGACAGCACCATGGATCCGGAAGAATTGGATTCACATGATGCATTTGCAGAGTTTCTGAAACTCACGGAGGGATTGGAGCCGTTTGGGCAGTATGAGCCAAAAGATGTTTTTGTCCTTCCGGAGCACTTGTATCCGGATGAATGCTGTGAGTATCGGCTTTTGGAGATTGAGACGGCTTTGTCACCGATGCTTGCTATGTCAAAGCGTTTTGAGACAAGCCCGGTGCCACTGATGCAGGCGTGGGTGGGAGAGGCAATTCACAAGGTTTACGATGTGGGAAAACGGCCGGTAGTTGCCTACACACCAATCGATCTGCGTGGAAGAATTGGGCTGGAATCTGGAGGAAATGCGTCTACTGCAGTAAAAGTGCCCTATTATCCGCGTATGGGGGAAATGGATCTGGAATTTCGGTCAAGCGCGCTCCGCGCATCTCTTGAATTGCAGGCGCAGATGGAGAATTTGCGCTTGTATGCGGCCGGCACCTATAATCTGGTACAGGGGCTGCAGGGAAAGGATGTGCCTCCGGAGACCATCTACGCTGCCATGTCCGGTCAGATCACGCAAGGTTTCCGCAAGGGCAACACCTATCTGATTTCCTATGTGGGGCAAACGCCTGTTGATGAGGCGATTGTTTCGCAGGTGGAGGCAATCCGGGTTTATGTCAAGCTCAAGCTGGCAAAGTTTATCTTGAATGGCTTGGAAGCCCTGAGTTTTGCGACGTTCTTTGATGACACCCGGGTGGTAGAAGAAATATTCGAGCGTATCCGGACATCGATTTCGTGGACACATCTGTTAGACCGGGGTATGGTAAGGGAAGATTCGTTGGATTTAGGAACTTTAGAGCAGGTAGAATAAGAAAATTACAAGGAGAGTAATTTCATGAAACAGGTTTTTTTAGATATGTTTTTTGAGCAGGTGACAAATAGTGGGAATGAGATGGCAGTAGAAGATCCGGGGAGCGTCAGCCTGTCGTATGCGCAGTTGAATGACTGGTCGGATCGTGTATACCGCTATCTTGTGGACAAGGGAATCGGTAAGGAGGACGTCGTTGTTATCAATCTTCCCCGTGGAGCTTATGAAGTGGCAGCAATCATTGGTGTCATGCGTGCAGGAGCGGTCTTTACCGTAGTGGAAGATGCCTATACAGTACTAAAAATGGACGCAATTATTGAGGAAAGCGAACCAATTCTGGTGCTCAACGAGGAACGCTGGAAAGAGGTGGCGGCATATGAAGAGCGATCCGGGGAAGTCAGCATGACATATCGTGAAGTCGATGAACATGATGCAGCTTACATTGTTTTTACTTCCGGCAGTACTGGCAAACCAAAGGGCTGTATTCATGAGTATGGCGGACTTGTCGGAATGATGAAGTCTGCCAATTATGAGGGAAAGCCGCCGATTCACAGTGGCAGGTACGCATTGATTGCACCGTTAAGTTATATTTCGATGAAAGCAAGTCTTTTCATGACACTCGCTTATGGTGTGACGGTGGTAATGGTGCCGTTGAAGCTGCTTGCAGCACCTTCCCAGCTTGCTGCTTTTTTTAAGGAACAGGCAATTACCAGTACCAGCCTTTTCCCGACTCTTGCCAGGGTCATGATGGGGATGAAACTGGAATTAGAACATATCGCGGTAGGTCGCGAACCGGCAAACGGCGTGTTTTTTGAAAACTGTCTCGTGATTAATTATTATGCTACCAGCGAATGCGGCTGTATGGTTACTGCCTTTAAGATTTCACATCTGTATGAGAAAGACATACCGATTGGAAAACCACAGTTTGAGCTTCAATACCGGGTTGAGCCGCTTGAAGAAGCGGATGGTGCAGAACAGGAAAATCAAACAGGTGAGCTTGTCCTTTACCTTCCATATTTCCGCGGATATATCAAAATGCCGGAAAAGACAGCAGAAGTGATGCAGGATCACTGGTATCATACCGGCGATATTGTAAGTGTAAGAGAAGATGGGAATTTGATTTTACTTGGACGAAAAGGTAACCGCTTCTGTATTAAGGGTACCAACATGGAGTTAGAGGAAGTGGAGCAGGATGCATTGAATGTACTGGAAAATGTGTCTGCACTGGCTGTCCAGGGATTCGGTGAGGGGGAGTCTGCCTATTTGTGCCTTTATTACGAAGCAGAAACGGATCTGGACGTAGAAATTACAAGAGCGAAGTTGGCGAAACAGATGCCGGATTACATGATACCGGAGTACTATATACGTTTGGAATCACTGCCGAAACTGAGTAATGGCAAGGTGGATCGAAAAGTTCTGAAAGCTCCGAAATAGATGTCATAATTACTTGCGTCACACCGTTGTTTATGTTATACTATAGAGCGTTAAACCCAGTGTAGTATTTTTGTCGTGAAAGTTACAATGCCGTGATGTGGCATAGAAATGAGGTTATTATGGGACAGTACAAGAGAGTTCTTTTGAAACTGAGTGGAGAGGCTTTGTCCGGAGACAAGGGGACGGGCTTTGACGAGGCTACCTGCGTGAAGGTAGCAGAGCAGATTAAGACATTGGTAGATGACGGTGTCGAGGTGGCAATCGTGATTGGCGGGGGCAACTTCTGGAGAGGGCGCACCAGCGAGACGATTGACCGCACAAAGGCAGATCAGATTGGTATGCTTGCGACAGTGATGAACTGTGTGTACATGTCGGAAATCTGTCGTTCTGTCGGGCTTATGACCAATGTTCTGACTCCGTTTGAGTGTGGTTCATTTACCAAACTGTTTTCAAAAGACCGTGTAAATAAATATCTTGGCAAGGGCATGGTTGTGTTCTTTGCCGGAGGAACCGGACATCCATATTTTTCAACAGATACAGCCACAGCGCTGCGTGCGATTGAGATTGATGCCGATATTATTCTTGCGGCGAAATCGATTGATGGTGTGTATGATTCGGATCCTGCCAAGAATCCGGATGCGAAGAAATATGAGACGATGAAGATGTCAGATATTGTGGATGACAAACTGGGGGTTGTCGATTTGGCGGCAGCAGTGCTGTGTATGGAGAATAAGATGCCGATGTGCGTGTTTGGACTCAATGAAGAGAACAGTATTGTGAATACTGTGAGCGGTACCTGTACCGGAACCATTATTACCGTAGACTGACCGGTGTTTGTGTGAATTATTGAGTAATTTTTTTAATGGAGGATTATATATCATGGAATTAAATGTATTTGAAGAAAAGATGGAGAAAACACTTGCCAATCTCGACAGTGAATATACAGCGATTCGTGCCGGACGTGCCAATCCGAGAATTCTGGACAGAATCCAGGTGGATTATTATGGAACAATGTCACCGCTGCAGAGTGTGGCAAATATTTCAGTTCCGGAGGCTCGCATGATTCAGATTCAGCCATGGGAGGCGAGTCTGATTAAGGATATTGAGAAGGCAATTCTCGCTTCGGATATCGGTCTGACACCTGCGAATGATGGCAAGGTGATTCGACTGGTGTTTCCGGAACTGACAGAGGACAGACGTAAGGAACTGGTCAAAGATGTCAAGAAAAAAGGTGAGGCGGCGAAAGTGGCTGTGCGCAACATCCGCCGTGATGCCAATGATGACGTGAAGAAACAGGCAAAAGCAAATGAGATTTCTGAGGATGAACAAAAGCAGTTAGAGGATAAGATTCAGAAACTTACAGACAAATTCATTGCAGAAATCGATAAAGCGATTGATGGCAAATCTAATGAGGTAATGACCGTTTAAGGAGCAGGAAATAGACATCATACAAGGGGACAGGATATTCTATCTGTCCCTTGTGTTTGTATATAGTAGGAGGTTGTGATGGCAGAGAAAGAATTTGTCATACCGAAGCATGTGGCTATTATTCTCGATGGTAACGGCAGATGGGCGAAGAAGCGTCTGCTTCCGCGAAAGGCCGGGCATGTTGCCGGGGCGAAGACGGTAGAGCAGATTTGTGAGGATGCTCATAATCTTGGAATCCAATATCTCACAGTTTATGCTTTTTCCACGGAGAACTGGAAACGTCCGCAGGATGAGGTGGATGCCTTGATGAAATTGCTGAGACAGTATTTGAAGGACTGCATCAAGCGAAGCACGAAGAACAATATGTGTGTCAAAGTAATTGGCGATGTCACGCCGCTGGCTGAAGATTTGAAAAAGAGTATTGAAGAGTTAGAAGAGGCGACGAAGGATAACACCGGACTTCATTTTCAGGTAGCACTTAATTACGGAAGCCGCGATGAGATGATGAGAGGCGTAAGAGCTCTCTGCGAGGAAGTTAAAGCGGGCAGCGTAGATGTGACGGATATTTCAGAGGAGTTGTTTTCAAAATATCTCGACACAAAAGGCATTCCGGATCCGGATCTTCTGATTCGGACAAGCGGCGAGGAGAGATTGTCGAATTTTCTTCTCTGGCAGCTGGCATATACAGAATTTTATTTCACAGATGTTTTGTGGCCGGATTTTAATAAAGAGGAATTACAGAAAGCGATTGCGTATTACAATGGACGTGAGCGCCGTTATGGAGGAGTTTAAATGTTTATCACGCGCTTATTGAGCGGAATTGTACTTGTAGCAGCAGCGATTGTGCTGTTATACTTTGGAAATATATGGCTGGCGGCAGTGCTTGGCATCTTATCCCTGATTGGTAATTATGAATTGTTACGGGTGTTCAAACTGGAAAAGGAGCCTTTTGCTCTTGTTGCTTATTTATCCACGATAGCACATTATGTACTGATGTATCTTGGATTGATGAGATGGTTTCCGGCATTGATTGTGCTTGAGACGATTGTTCTGCTTGTTATTTATGTGGCAAGGTATCCTAAATATAAAATTGATGCGGTGGCAAAGGTTTGTTTTACCACATATTATGTTGGGTTTTTACTGTCGTATATTTATCAGGTCAGAGTACTTGAGGCGGGAAGATGGCTTGTGTGGCTGATTATCATAGGGGCATGGGGGTCAGATACCTGTGCATATGTTGTCGGGAAATTGATTGGCAAACGACACTTTTCAGAACTCAGTCCCAAGAAGACAATCGAGGGCTGCGCGGGAGGAGTTATCGGAGCAGCATTAATCGCCCTTATATTTTCCTTCTTTTTCCCGTTTGAAAACATGTTTTTATTTAGTCCGAAAATCGTATTTCCGGCAGTAGCTCTTGTCAGCGCTCTGATTTCGCAGTGTGGGGATTTAGCGGCGTCGGCGATTAAGAGAAATTATGATGTAAAAGATTATGGAAATATTATACCGGGACATGGTGGTGTGTTGGACCGGTTTGACAGTGTCATTTTCGTGGCACCATTTGTCTATTATTTGTTGGTGTTATGTTCTTATATTGGATAAGCGGTAAATATCGCTGGGGAGGATTCCTATGAAGAGAATAACTATTCTTGGTTCGACTGGTTCAATTGGTACGCAGACGCTTGATGTTGTGCGAAAGAACAGAGAAGATTTTGAGGTGGTGGCACTTACTGCCGGCAATAATGTTGAATTGATGGTTAAGCAAATGGAAGAGTTTCAGCCATCTGTTGTGGTAATGAAAGATGAGGAAAAAGCGGAACAGCTTGAAGTGCTTTTGAGGGATAAAAAAGTAGAATATGACGGTCAGATTCTCTATGGTATGGAGGGGTTTATCTGTGCGTCTACACTTCCGGAAGTGGATATTGTTGTAGCTGCTATGGTTGGCATGATTGGGCTTCGGCCTGTCATGAGAGCGATTGAGGCAGGAAAGGATATTGCGCTCGCAAACAAAGAAACTCTTGTTACGGCAGGGCATATTATTATGCCGTTAGCAGAAAAATATGGAGTAAAAATTTTGCCGGTGGACAGTGAACATTCGGCAATTTTTCAATGTTTGAATGGAGAGAAAAGGAGCCAGATCGAGACAATTTTTCTCACAGCATCCGGCGGTCCTTTCCGAAAAAGTACAAAAGAAGAGCTGGAACATGTCACGGTGCAGCAGGCTCTTGCCCATCCCAATTGGTCGATGGGAAAAAAAATCACGACAGATTCTGCGACAATGATTAATAAAGGCCTTGAAATTATCGAGGCTAAATGGTTGTTTGGAGTGGACTTAGAGCAAATTCATGTGCTGGTACAGCCGCAGAGTATTATTCACTCGATGGTAGGATTCTGCGACGGTTCGGTAATGGCGCAGCTTGGAACGCCGGATATGAGACTGCCGATTCAGTATGCACTGTATTATCCTGACAGAATGTATTTGGATGATACGCGGTTAGACTTTGAAAAAATCATGCAAATTCATTTCGAAAAACCGAATACAGACGTGCTTCGCGGCATACCGTTAGCAGTAGAGGCCAGTCGCAGGGGAGGAAGTATGCCGACCGTCATGAATGCAGCGAATGAATACGCCGTTGCGAAGTTTTTGCGCGAGGACATAAAGTTTTTACAAATCTATGATATGATTGAATTTGCCATGAAGAGCCACACTCCTGTGGAAAATCCTGATTTGGATGAAATTCTCATGGTAGAACAGGAAACTTACAAAAGGCTGGAGAAATGGAGCACCGCTTCGAAGTAATATTATAGGAAAGAAATGAGGGAGACAATGAGTATAGGAAATATTATTCTGGCATTACTTGTATTTAGTTTTATTATTATTTTTCATGAGTTTGGACATTTTATCGTAGCGGTAAAAAACGGAATTCATGTAATTGAGTTTTCGCTCGGCATGGGACCGCGCATTATTTCGTGGGGAAAGACGGCGAACGGACACAAGTTGTTGTTTTTTAAATCTGACAAGTTTTTTTCAGAACATACGGAGTTTGAGAATCATACCGTTTATTCGTGGAAAATTCTGCCGCTGGGTGGCTCTTGTATGATGCTTGGCGAAGAAGAAGAGGTTAAAGATGAGAGGTCATTTAGTACTAAGTCGGTTTTTGCCCGCATGGCAGTTATTTTTGCAGGACCATTTTTTAACTTTATTCTGGCTTTTCTTTTGGCAATCGTATTGATTGGCGTTTATGGGTATGAGAGCCCGGAGGTTATGGAAGTCACACAGGGGGGGGCGATGGAACAGGCAGGTGTTCAGGTCGGAGATGTAATTACTTCGATTAATGGAACAAAGATTGTATTGAATGGAGAAATCGGATATTATAAGGTTTTTCATCCTTTTACAGAAGAACCGATGGAGATAACACTTAATCGTGGAGGCAAGAATGTAACGGTGACAGCAACTCCGCAGCTTGTGAAAAATGAGAGTGGTGAAGAAGATTATATGCTTGGCTTTTCTTACGGAAAGACAGTGAAGCCCGGGGCACTTGGAATTATAAAGTATTCGGCCTATGAGGTAAAATATTATATTCAGACTACCGTGCAGAGTCTTGTGTGGATGCTCCGTGGAAAAGTAAGCATGAAAGATATTTCAGGACCGGTCGGTATTGTCAAGGTCGTGAGCAATAATGTAGAGGCAGGAGTTGATGCCGGACGAGATGCAAAAGGAAATATGACATCGGACAGTGTGAAAAATGCGATTTACAGCATTCTTGTCATCAGTATTCTTTTGACAGCGAACCTTGGTGTGATGAATTTGATTCCAATTCCGGCACTGGACGGTGGACGTCTCTTGTTTTTGATTATTGAATTGATTCGAAGAAAACCGTTGCCGGCGAAAGCAGAGGCATATGTCAATATGGCAGGTTTTATGCTGCTCATGGCATTGATGGTTGTGGTACTCGGAAGTGATATTATGAAAATCGTAAGCGAATACACACCGAGCAGTAAGTAGACGAAAGCAAGTATGTTGTATGCGATTCAGTTCTGAAAAGAGGGAGGTTTAGGCTTGGTATGACAAAAGAGATCCAAATCGGCAGTGTGCGAATTGGGGGAGACAATCCGATTGCGATTCAGTCGATGACAAATACAAAAACGGAAGATGTGGCAGCAACGGTAGAGCAGATTCATGCGCTTACTCAGGCGGGCTGTGAGATTGTTCGCTGTGCTGTGCCAACAATGGAGGCGGCGCACAGCCTTGCGGAGATTAAGAAGCATATCTCGATTCCGCTTGTTGCCGACATTCATTTTGACTATAAACTGGCGATTGCTGCAGTAGAGAATGGTGCGGATAAAATCCGCATCAATCCAGGCAATATTGGAAGCAGGGACAGAATTCAGGCAGTGGTGGACTGTTGTAAAGAGAAAAATGTGCCGATTCGTGTCGGTGTGAACAGTGGTTCTCTGGAAAAGAATCTGATTGAAAAATATGGTGGAGTAACCGCGGAGGGGATTGTGGAGAGTGCTCTTGACAAGGTTGCCATCATTGAAGATATGGGGTATGATAATCTGGTAATTAGTATTAAATCTTCGGATGTTCTCATGTGTATTAAGGCACACGAACTGATTGCGAAAAAGACAGAATATCCGCTTCATGTGGGAATTACGGAATCAGGAACTGTATATTCCGGCAGTATTAAGTCAGCGATAGGTCTTGGAAATATTTTATATCAGGGAATTGGCGATACAATCCGGGTTTCGCTGACAGGAGATCCCGTCCAGGAGATTTATGCTGCAAAGCTTATATTAAAGACTCTCGGATTGAGAAAAGGCGGTATCAGTGTGGTATCCTGTCCGACCTGTGGAAGAACACAGATTGATTTGATTGGACTTGCCGGACAAGTGGAAGAAATGGTGAAAGATTTTGACCTTGATATTAAAGTGGCCGTCATGGGGTGCGTGGTTAACGGTCCGGGGGAGGCGAGAGAGGCAGATATCGGAATCGCTGGTGGTCAAGGAGAGGGGATTTTGATAAAAAAAGGCGAAATTATACGTAAAATGCCGGAGTCAGAGCTGCTTGACGCACTTCGGGTGGAACTGGTAAACTGGAAGAAACAATGATTTCTACGAAATAAGGAACTGTTATTATAAAAGGGGAGAGAAACGTGGTTCATTTTTATGAGGCATTTCCGGATTTGTCAGAAGATGACAGGTTATACGAATTTTTTTCGGGTTCACAGGTGGAAAAGGTAAGTGCATCGAAGTCTAAAATGGTGGTTTTTATCTATTTGCAGTGTGACCAGCACATTTCATACCGCTCTGTAAAAAAAATGGAGCAGAAGTTGTATAAGCAGGTGTTTCGAAGACTTGGTTTTCGTCCTAAATTAGAGTTAAAATATCCGTTCGCCGATGGTTATGATTTGAAAAAACTGATGGGGTTGTGCGGCGATTCTATGCGGGAAGAACTTCGGGAAATTAATGCGATTGATTATATGAAGTTCTGTGATGAACCATTCGAGATAAAAGAGAATAAACTGATTTTGACTTGCGATGACGATTTTTTGTGTCACGAGAGAGCAAAGGCAATACGTGACTTTTTTGTCGTGCGATTAAAACGTCGATTTGACAGGGATGTCGATGTGTCTTTTCATTATGTCAAGAAAGAGAGGAAGAAACAGGGGGAACCGGAGGTCGTCCGCGTGGTGCAAACAGTGGAGGAAGAGGAGATAGAAACGGTTACTGCTTCCGGTAAAGCAGAGGGAAGTTCAAAAGCAAAACCATCCGGTACGTTTCAAAAGAATTATCGCAAAGCGATTAAGCGTGATCCGGCGGTGTTTTATGGGAAAAATGTGGAGGGTGAGGTCACTCCGATTAAGGAGATTATTGATGAAATCGGTGAGGTTGTCATTGAGGGAATGATCCGCAAGGTTGATGAACCGAGGGACATAAAAGGTGGAAAAAAGATTTATACCTTTGCGATTACTGATTTTACAGATACCATTGTCGTCAAGGTTTTTATTAAAGCAGAAATGGTGGAAGAAATCGGATTCGAAGAATTTGTAAAAGTGGGAAATTTTATTCGTGTAAAGGGAGTAGCTTCTTTTGATACCTATGATAAGGAAATTCGTATCGGCAATCTGATGGGGATGAAAGAAATTAAGAGTTTTAAGGCAGGGCGGTCAGATACAGCTCCTGTGAAACGTGTAGAACTCCATGCGCACACACAGATGAGTGATATGGATGCGATGACCAATACGGCACAAATGGTAAAGCGCGCGCAGCAATGGGGACATCCGGCAATTGCAATTACCGATCACGGTGTGGTTCAGTCGTTTCCGGATGCGGAACATGCGATTGAAAGTGATGATTTCAAAGTGATTTATGGCTGTGAGGCATATCTTGTCGATGATTTGGATGACACGGTTCAGAACCGGAAGGGACAGACACTGCAGGATTCTTTTGTCGTGTTTGACTTAGAGACAACGGGGTTTTCTCCGACTCGAAACCGTATTATCGAGATTGGTGCGGTCAAGGTTGAAAATGGGAAAATTTGTGATAAATTCAGTACCTTTGTAGATCCGGAGGTGGCGATTCCGCCCCGTATTACGGAAGTAACAAGTATCACAAATGAGATGGTACAGGGAGCGCCGAAAATCGAGACCGTGCTGCCGGAGTTTTTGGAATTCTGCCGGGGATGTGTTCTTGTGGCACACAACGCCGGATTTGATTATAGTTTTATTTGTAAAAAAGGTGCCGAGCAGGGGTTAGATACGGAGTTTACTGTTGTGGATACCGTAGGAATTGCCCGTGTGCTCTTTCCTCATTCAGCGAAGTTTACGTTAGATGCGGTAGCCAAGGTGCTTAAGATTTCTTTGGTTAATCATCATCGTGCAGTTGAAGATGCGATGGCAACAGCGGAAATTTTTGAAAAAATGATAGTTTTGCTTGAAAAGCAGGGAATTACGGATTTGGATGCGCTTTATGACAGAACGCATGGCGCACCGGAGATTATTCGAAAGAAGCCGTATTATCATGCAATTATTCTTGCGCAGAACGAAGTAGGGCGCGTGAATTTGTACCGGCTTGTGTCGATGTCACATCTGGATTATTATTTTCGACGGCCGCGTATTCCCAAGAGTAAATTAATGGAGTGGAGAGAAGGATTGATCGTTGGCTCTGCCTGTGAGGCGGGCGAGTTGTATCGGGCGCTCCTCGATGATGCTGATGAGGATCGGATTGAGGAACTGGTGGATTTTTATGATTATCTGGAAATTCAGCCGGTAGGCAACAATGAATTTATGATTGAGTCGGACAAGCGGCAGTATGAAAATATGAATTCATGGGCAGATTTAAAGGATATGAATCGTCGTATTGTTAAACTGGGAGAAAAGTATAATAAGCCGGTCTGTGCGACCTGTGATGTACATTTTCTTGATCCGGAGGACGACATTTACCGAACGATTCTTCTTGCCGGTAAAGGGATGAAGGACGAAAAACAGCCACCGCTTTATCTGCGTACAACAGATGAGATGTTAGAGGAATTTTCCTATTTGGGAGAAGAAAAGGCGATGGAGGTCGTTGTTACCAATACAAATAAAATTGCAGATATGATTGAAGTCATTTCTCCGGTCTACCCGGATAAGTGTCCGCCTGTGATTGAGAATTCTGACCAGCAGCTCAGAGAAATCTGTTACCGGAAGGCACATTCCATGTATGGAAAGGAACTGCCGCCTCAGGTATCAGAGCGGTTAGAGCGTGAATTAAATTCGATTATCAGTAACGGATTTGCCGTAATGTACATAATAGCCCAAAAACTTGTGTGGAAGTCGAATGAGGACGGATATCTGGTGGGTTCGCGTGGCTCCGTCGGCTCGTCCTTTGTGGCAACGATGTCCGGTATCACAGAGGTTAATCCGCTCCCCGCACATTATTATTGTGGCAAGTGCCAGTACTCAGATTTTGATTCAGAAGAGGTAAAGGCGTTTGCCGGAAGTTCCGGATACGATATGCCGGATAAAAAATGTCCGGTTTGCGGAGAAACATTGATTCGTGATGGACATGATATACCATTTGAGACATTCCTGGGATTTTATGGTGACAAAGAGCCGGATATTGATCTTAATTTTTCCGGTGAATACCAAAGTAAGGCGCATGCCTACACGGAGGTTATTTTCGGTGACGGCCAGACCTTCCGTGCCGGGACGGTTGGTACGTTGGCGGACAAGACAGCATATGGCTATGTGAAAAAATATTTCGAGGAGAGAGAGATACACAAGAGAAACGAGGAGATTGAGCGTCTCTTAGAGGGATGTGTTGGTGTCAGAAGAACCACAGGACAACATCCGGGTGGTATTGTCGTTCTTCCGATGGGGTGGACAATTTATACGTTTACGCCGATACAGCACCCGGCAAATGATATGGAGACCTCAATTATCACAACGCATTTTGATTATCATAAAATAGACCATGACCTTTTAAAACTTGACATACTCGGACACGATGATCCGACCATCATTCGTATGTTAGAGGATATAACCGGGGTGGATGCGCTTAGTATCCCAATGGATGACCCCGGTGTGTTAGAACTGTTTGTCAGCACAAAATCACTCGGTGTCACGCCGGAGGATTTGCTTGGAACAGATCTTGGAAGTTACGGTGTTCCGGAATTTGGTACGGACTTTGTCATGCAGATGCTCCGTGACACAAAGCCAAAGAATTTTTCGGATTTAGTTCGCATTTCCGGACTGTCACACGGGACAGATGTGTGGCTGAATAATGCTCAGTATTTTATTGCGCAGGGGAATTGTACATTGTCCACGGCGATTTGTACGCGAGATGATATTATGACTTACCTGATTCACACCGGAGTTGAAAAAGGGCTGGCATTCAACATTATGGAGGCCGTCCGCAAGGGAAAGGTTGCGAAGGGAAAAGAGAAGAAGTGGCCGGAGATGGAAAAGGCAATGTTAGAGGCTGGCGTGGAGCCGTGGTATATTGAGTCCTGTAAGCGGATTAAGTATATGTTCCCGAAAGCCCATGCGGTCGCCTATGTTATGATGGCGCTGCGTATTGCGTATTTTAAAGTCTATTATCCATTGGCATATTATGCGGCTTTTTTCAGTATTCGTGCCAAGGCGTTCAGTTATGAACTCATGTGTCAGGGGAAAGAGCGTTTGGAAGAAACAATGAAAGAATACAAGAAAAATTTAAATGATCTCAGCCAGAAGGAGCAGGCGGCATACGGCGATATGAAAATCGTGCAGGAGATGTACGCCCGCGGATATGAGTTTATGCCGATTGATATATTTAAGGCAAAGGCGAAGCATTTTCAGATTATTGACGGGAAGCTGATGCCCGCTCTGAACAGTATTGAGGGAATGGGGGATAAGGCTGCGGAGGGAATTGTGGAAGCGGTAAAAGATGGGCCATTTACTTCCTGCGAGAATTTTAAGGTTCGAAGCAAGGTCAGTGGAACGATTGTTGATAAGATGAGAGAGATGGGACTGCTTGGGAATTTACCTCTCAGCGACCAGATGTCACTGCTGGATTTTATCTAAGGAGGATAGAATGGTACAGAGTCAGATGTTACAGGATATTGTGGGGATCAATTTTCTTCCACTTATGGTTGTTGTGTTCTTGTTTATTTTTATAAAAATTAATGATCCATATGAACACAATATCACACTATTGTTTAGCAAAACACTGGCGTTTCTGATGCTGCTTATTGTCTGTGACAATGTGGATTATGCCTGCTACAATGATCAGAGTCTTCCTGTGTGGCTTCACACGCTGGCAGCAGCACTTGGATACAACCTTAGAATTTTGTGTCTGCTATCCTTAATTCATATCATCTATCGGGAAGGAAAAAGAACCAGATTGAGAATATGGCTTTTGAATACCCCGGCTCTGTTTACTTTTCTTGCCACCCTCACTTGTCCCTTTTCTCATCTCATGTTTTGGTATGATAGTGAGGGGGCAATTCAACGGGGACCGCTGTTCTTTGTTCCTCATATGGTAGCACTGGGATACAGTGGTTTTGTAATTAGTTATAGTGTCTATTTGGCAAAGCGCCGTTCCCGGCGGGATGAAGGGATTATTCTGGTTACAGAAATCATTTGTATGATTCTGGCAACGTCATTTGAACTTATTTTTCAACTCCGTGGTATTTTGATGGGAATGATAGCGATTGGTATTACTTTTTATTATCTCTATATGCACATTGCCCACTTCAGGCAGGATGCATTGACAGGGGCATTGAACCGTGCAAGTTTTTATGCTGATGTAAAAAAATATGGCAGTGAGAATATTACGGCACTGATTTCTATTGATGTGAATAATCTGAAAACTATTAATGACACGAGTGGACATGATGCGGGAGACGAAATGTTAAAAGAAGTTGTCGGTGTCATTGGAAAAAAATTAAAATCCGGGTGTGAACTTTATCGGGTCGGTGGAGATGAATTTTTTGTAATCTGTCTGCATGTTGGAGAGAGAGAAGTAAAGAATATGTTAGAGCGAATCGATCGAGCTATGTCGGAGACAAAATATACGTGGGCAAGTGGTGTAAGTGTGTGGAAAGAGGGGATGAAGTTCATCGATGTCTACAAAGAGGCAGATCAAATGATGTATGAGAGAAAATTTGAAATGAAGCGATTGGAGTAAAATTTTAATAAACAGTGATCGTAAATGTATTATGAAAAAAGGCTATCTTTTGTTATAGGTAAAACTTATAACAAGGGATAGCCTTTTTGTATATGACAAAACGAGGAAAACGTGATAAGATAAATCTCGTAAAAAACAAAATCATAGTAAAGCGATAGGAATACAAGACAAAGGCGCTTTGGAAAGTGAGGGCATGTGAGATGAGTAAAGAATTATTTGAAAAGGCAAGAAAGTATACAATGTTTTCTTTTACCGGTCAGGCACAGAAGGAGTACCAACCTTTTTACATGAAAAAGGCTGACGGCATCCGGGTATGGGACGATGATGGAAAGGAGTACATCGATATCGGTTCCCAGCTTGCCAATGTCAACATCGGATTCAACAATGCCAATATCATTGAGGCGGTGAAAAAGCAGGTGGAAGAACTTGCTTACGTCAATCCGAAACATCAGTATGACCAAAGAGGAGAACTCGGAGAACTGATTATTGAGAGAGCGCCAAAGAATATGGGAAAGGTGCTGTTTACTCTCGGCGGTTCGGACGCCAATGAGTTCGCCATTCGGTTTGCAAAGGCGTATACCGGAAAGGATAAGATTTTTTCCAAATATGATTCTTATCATGGTGGTACATACGGAGCGTCCTGCCTGACAGGTGAGCCGGACAGAGCTTCCCTGTTCCCTGGAATTCCGGGATTTGTAAAATTCCAGCCGCCACATACCTATGTGTATGATATTCAGTTTGATACGGAAGAAGAGGCGACAAGACATTTCCTCAATCGTCTGGAATATCAGATTATTGAGGAGGATCCGGACAAAATTGCGGCGCTCTTTATTGAGACGGTTCCGGGAAGCAACGGTGTCTATGTTTATCCGAAGGGATATTTAAAAGGAGTCAGAGAACTTTGCACAAAATATAATATTTTGATGGTCTGCGACGAGGTGATGGCAGGATTTCTTAGAAGCGGTGACTGGTTTGCGATTGAGAGAGAAGAGGTTGAGCCGGATATCATCACATTTGCAAAGGGTGTCAACAGTAGTTATGCGCCACTTGGCGGTGTAATCATAAGTAAGAAAATAGCAGATTATTATGATGAGAATCCGTTCACCGCAGGGCTTACCTATAATGCACATCCGCTTGGAGTTGCAGCGGCAATTGCCTGCATCAAAGAGTATGAGAGACTGGGTGTAAAAGATCATGTTCTCGAACTTGAAGGTTATTTAAAGCAGAAACTTACCGAGTTGAAGGATAAGCATAGCTCAATTGGTGATGTTCGCTCGATTGGTTTGTTTGGGGCGATTGAATTCTCTGAGAGCAAGGAGGTCAGAAAACCGCTTGAAAAAGATGAAAATGGCAACTACTTCCTGCAGAGTTTCATATCAAAGCTCCGTGAGAACGGCTTGCTGTCTTTTGGAGGCGGTGCGACAATTCTTGTGGCTCCTCCGCTTATTATCACAAAAGAAGAATTGGATGAAGTGTTTGAAAAGTTAGATGAAGTGATTCAGTATGCGGATGGAATTGTTGACAGCCGCAAATAAAAAGTGGAAGTTACGCTTCGGAATGGAGGAAATTATATGGCAAATTTTGATACATTGAAGTTACACGCAGGTTATAATCCGGCAGAACACGGGTATGCCGTGTCCGTGCCAATCTATGCGACAGCGGCATTTGAATTGGGAACGGTAGAGCGCTCGGATGATATGTTTTCGTTTGATAGCTGGGATCCGTTGTATACCAGACTTTCCAATCCGACGACAGATGTTCTGGAGGCTCGGATTATGGAACTTCATGGGGCAACGGCAGCGGTGTCACTGGCTTCCGGTATGGCGGCAGTGACCTATTCACTGCTCAATGTAACGGCGGGAAGTGGAAGAATTCTTGCAACACCGAGACTTTACGGAGGCTCGATTGACAGTTTTACCCAGGTGTTCCGTGAGAACAATGTGGCATATGATATTGTGGAGGATCCGGATGATTTATCCTCTTATGAAAAAGCAATTAAGGAAGACACAAAAGTAATTTACATTGAGAGTTTGACAAATCCGAATGCAACAGTTCTCGATATAGAGGGGATTGCCAAGATTGCACACAGCCACAACATTCCGCTGATTGTGGATAATACGCTGGCAACGCCTTATCTTCTGAATCCGTTTGAGTTCGGTGCGGATGTGGTGATCTATTCAGCGACAAAGGGACTTTCCGGACATGGAAATGTCATTGCCGGAATCGTTGTTGAGAACAATAAATTTGACTGGACTAACGGGAAATTTCCGCAGTTTTCTGACCAGCCGTATTTCCTTCGGGCACAGGATGGCAGTCCGCGTTCCTATCTGGATGTGTTCCCGGATGGTCCATTCACAGGGAGAATCCGGGGGATTCATCTGAATTACCTCGGTGCGGCACTGGCTCCATTCTCCGGTTATCTCGTTTTGCTCGGCTTGGAGACACTGTCTGAGAGAGTGGAGAAACAGTTGAAGAACACTAAAAAGGTCATAGAATTTTTAGAGACACGAATCGGAAAAGAAGTAAGTTATGTAAAACATCCGTGGGCAAAAGGAAATCCGTATAAGGAACTTGCCGAGAAATATTTTCCGAAAGGAGCGGGGAGTATTCTCTCATTTGGATTTACGGGCACAAAGGAGCAGCGAATTAAACTGCTTGAGGCGGTAAAGGTATGGGGATTTCAGGCAAATATCGGTGATGCAAAATCACTGATTATCAATCCGTCTACGACAACACACACGGAGTTGAAT
>CAMVIN010000039.1 GCA_947167565.1 uncultured Clostridia bacterium
GATAAATATCCTCTCCATCTTTCCGCTCCGATACCTTTTTCATATATCCGGTAAAAAAGAGAAAATTCCACAGGTTATCCTCTGACTCGTGGACATCATCATAAGTGATATCTTCGTGTATTTTCTTCTCGATTGTTCCACCTTGAATCAGGATATCCAGTTCTTTCTTCATCTCTTCATCTGCCTGCCAAATCATATCTTTTATAATAATATTGGAAGATGTGTTTGCCCAGTAAGGTTCCGGAAATTCTTTTTCGTCATTCACTATGGAATCGACATAACTTATCACACTCCATGGATTATAGATTTCTTTTTTACCAAACAGATAACCATCATACCATTCCTTTACCTCGGGAATTTTATACTCTAATCCATAATCTCTCAGCATTGTCTCCGTCTCACTCTCAGTAAAACCGAATCCCTCAGAAAAACTTCCATCTCTGACCGAATTGATTTTCAGATGATTAAGACCCGTAAAAATACTTTCCCTGCTGATTCTCAAACACCCTGTCACCACAGCAAACTCTAATGCATCATTTGTCTTCAGACAAGATTCAAAGAGCGAACGTATAAAATCCACCATTTCCTGATAAAATCCCCTGTAATAGGCATTCTCCAGTGGCACATCATATTCATCCAGCAGTATGATAACATTCTTGTTATGGTATTCTTTAAGAGCTACAGACAATGTTTTGAGAGAGGTCGCATAGCGTCCCATTTCCTCCTGCATTATTTTATCATCTTCCAGCACTTTATCCTTTGCAGCCCTTGACAGTTCTACAAGTTCCTCCCTTTTATCTTTCGGCAATATATCTTTTGTCCACAAATAGGAATGTCTTCTGTATTCATCAACAATTTCATCCCTCATTTTTTTAAATGCTGTCTCAAAATTCGGCTGCTTCGCAGATTTGAGCGACAGTTTGATTACCGGATACTCCCCCATCATCGAGAGGATCTTTTCCGGGGCGCCCATAATCTTCATCCCCTCAAAATATCTGCTGTTATCGACCGGACTTCCTTCCCTGTCATACTCCAGTTCAAAAAATGTGCGCAGCATGGACAGTGCCAGTGTCTTACCAAAGCGCCGCGGACGCGTAAAAAGTGTCACTTTTCCGCCCTTTTCTATAATATCATTGATAAGCATTGTCTTATCAATATAATACATATCCTTATCTATAAATTCTTTATAATTTTCATATCCGATACCGATTTTTTTCATTCTTCGAACCTCCACGGTCAACAACACTTCCACATTAGTTTTCCCCTTTAATATACCATGATTCAATTCTTGTGACAAGTGGTCGTTTTACGCTTATTTTGTCGCAAGGGCAAACAAGAATATCCCCGTCGGTCAAACCCATGAGAAACTTTAACGCTGGGGCGTTACCGGTTTCTCATAGATTGACCGACGGGGATATTCTTGCTTATACCTGCAACAAAAATTACCTTCCAAGTTTCCGTTTCATCTGCTCCGGATTCATGGCTGCAAGCTGTGCGACCTCCTCCGTAATCTCGCCCTTCTGGTACAAGTTCAAAATATACTGATCCATCGAAATCATTCCGACATTTCCAGAAGTCTGAATTAAGTTATCAATCTGATAATTCTTGCTGTCACGAATCATGTTGCTGACTGCCGGAATATTTTTCATAATCTCAACAGCAGGAACCATACCACCGGATTTTCTACGCAGCAACTGCTGGGAAATAATGCTGTCCAGTACCATCGAGAGCTGAAGTTTAATCTGATCCTGCTGGTCAGCAGGGAAGGAATCCACAATACGGTCAATCGTGTTCACAGCACCCTTTGTGTGCAGTGTAGCAATTACCAGATGCCCTGTCTCTGCCGCTGTCATCGCCGTCCGGATTGTCTCAGCGTCACGCATCTCACCGAGCAGAATTACATCCGGTGCCTGACGCAGACAGGCACGGAGACCTGTCAGATAATTGTCTGTATCAATCGCAATCTCGCGCTGACTAATAATGGATTTTTTATTTCTGTGCAAATACTCAATTGGATCTTCCAGTGTAATAATATGCTTTTCCTGCGTCTCATTAATGGCATCAATAATGCATGCCTGTGTCGTGGATTTACCGCTTCCCGCCGTACCTGATATAACGATCATACCGTGGTTGAGTTTAGATAATTCCATAACCTCATCAGGAATTCCCATATCTGCCGGATTTGGAATACTGAACGCAACCATTCGAATAACAGCTGCCTGAGAACCACGCTGCATGTACGTGTTGACACGAAAACGCGCCAGATTTCCGATGGCGAAAGAAAAATCATCGTCGCCTGTCTTCAAAAAACGCTCTTTGGAATGTTTTGCATAACTATATATCTCATCTACAAAATAAGCTGTCTCCGTCGATGTCAGCTTACTTCCGGAATCCATTGGCACAATCTGTCCATCCACTTTATAGCTCAGATATCCGCCCGCCACGATAAATATATCCGATGCATTATCAAATACTGCTCTCTTTAATACTTCCTCTAAATTTGTCATTTTAACATAAACTCCTTTCCTCAAGGATTTGCCTGACTCCTGCAAATCCTATTCTGTAATCTCGGCACCGCCCCACACATCAATCGTCGTGTCGGCTTTCCACTCACCGATGTATTCCTTCTGCCAGCGCAGAATCTTATAATCATTCTCCTTTACTTCCACCTCAACTGCCAGCTGCTGGTTCTCATCAAGGGGGCAGGCATATGAATACACATCACCCTCCTTCGTCACACCATCCGGAATTTCTCCTCCGCGCAGCTGTGCCAGAATCTCCTCCGCTTTCGTATCCGCCTGATAATATTTACTCACTGCCTCTACGGATTTATCGGTCAACGTGCGATTTGCCTTTGCCGTCGAAAGAGAGAGCAGCGCAAATATGATAAAGCAAAGAACGGCAAAAATTGTCAAAATAGAACTGCCGCCAACTGTCGTGAATGATATTTTTTTTCGTTCCATATCAAACTACAACTCCTCTCTACTCATTCTCACCTGCTGCCATCTGCCAGGCAGTATTCACCGTATAGATTTCTTTCTCATCCACAAATGCCGTAACCTTCGCCCTCTGCAAATATTCTGTACTGTCTGTAAGTTCCAGAACAATCTGCATATCAGCCTCTGTATCCATAATCCGAAGGCCTCTCTCGGTACGCTCTCCGGAAAGTGCCTCACAAACAGCGTCCAAGTCGCCCTGTTCTGCCTTACAATATTCCACAACTGTCTGCGCCTTCGACGAGGCCTCCTGCTGCCATGCTCCATTCTTAGACAAATTATTCGCATACACAAATCCTTGCAGACAGACCGCCGAAGCAAGCGCAAACACTAAAATCATAATAATCTGCTCCATCAAAGCAAGAGGAGCCTTATTTCTCTCATAACTCATCACTGCGCCCCCCTTCACTGCGGACGGCAACAGCAGCCGTATTCTGAATACCACTCACATCTGTCGCTAAAATCTCGATGAGGCTTCCATTCTGTTTGAAAGAAAGTCCTTTCGCCTCGGTAATCTTATTGCCCGCCTCCGGCTTAATATCCAAATCAGCCAGTGTAAACAACTCGCGGATGTAACCGTCATAATAGTATATTCTCACATCATATTTTTGACCCTCGATGGTCTCAAACATGTGAAGTGTCTGGATGCCATCTTCCTTGTCAACCTCTGCATATCCGCCGACAGCAACGCCCTCCCCGCTGTCATTGTTCTGAATCTTGGCCGTCACATAAGAAGTAATAATCCGTTTATTATAATTTTCCGTATCTCTGCTCACAAGAGTCTGATAACTATTTGCCCCCAGTGCCAGTACCGCCATAATAGTCACAGCAAAGACAGCAAAGAGAACGAGGACAAACGCATTCTCAATATTATGTTTCTGCTTCATTCCGTATCCTGCCTTTCCATCACAGTGACATCCGGCATCATATTGTCGCCATGAACCTCATAAAACACAGTAAAACGCTCCTCATCTATCTGTATGCCGTAATTCTCTTTTAAATAATTAATATTGGGCGGGTACACTCCCTCTGTTGCATAACAGGTCATAACCGCCTTGCGAATCGAGCCATCCAGTTGCTTAAGACTTTCGCTCTGCTGTCCGGTCCCCATTTTATTGACTGCTTTTATCAGGCAGAACAGTATTCCGGCAAGTACCAAAAACATGGCAATTACCTTTATTAAATTCATCCATTTCCCTGGTCTCACGTGTCTTGCCTCCACATATCTTCCCGAATTATCCGATGGAAGACATAATATTGATGAGCGGCAACATAACAGCAATCAAAATGACACCAACAAGAATTGACGTAATTATAACAATCGTCGGCTCAATTTTTCCTACTTTCCGCTCAATATCCAACTGCACATTGTTGTCCATGCGGCGAGCAATCTCTTCCATCGCCGTATCGGAGGAACCACTTTTCGCCCCCAAACTTAGAATACGGCAATATTTGGCCTCCAAAATCTCATTGTCCCGGAAGCAGTCCGCCATCGGTTCTCCCAGTTCAAGCATCTCCAGACATTTCGCATAACGCGCCTTTGCCTTCGGCACAGAAAGATGAAAATTCATCGCATTCCGAAAAGCCTCTTCTGTATTCAGACCACTGAGCATTCCCATCGCCATCGCAGAGGCAAATCTTGACTCACTGATTTTTCTTGTGAGACCATGCTCACCGAACAGACGACGATACACTCCGAGAACGGCCTCTCTCGCCGCACTGCTGCATCCAAAAACAATCGCAAGGACTACAACTGCGCCAAGCACACCACACAGAACCGGCATCATATTGCCGAGAACATTACCGATTTGAAGAAGAACCCTGGCTGCTCCGTTCATTGTGCCACCAAGCTGTACATAAACCTGATTGAAAATCGGCAGCACCTTAACAAGCAGCACAACAATAATCACCAGCATCAAAATCATAAGAATGGCCGGATACAACAGAGCGCTTCGAATCTGCGCCGTCAGCTGCATCTGGCGGTCATAATACTCAGAAAGAGACAAAAGACTCTGCTCAATACGTCCGGTCTGTTCACCTGTCTCGATCATTTTACACATATAATCCGGGAAACAGCCGACACTCTTCACTGCCTCTGACAACGGCTGTCCCTCATCCAAAATCTCTGCTATCTCATTTAAGAGATTTTTTATTTTTTTGTCCTTTTCATCATCAATCAGCAGATAAATTCCGTCTTGAATCCCGATCCCGGAGTGCATGAGCATGGACATCTCCAGGCAAAACGCCGAGACATATTCACTGCTTAATACTTTCTTTTTCATTCTCTTTCCCTCAAAACAACTTTCATGAATCGTTACATTTTCATCAATAGTTATATTTGGCCTTATAATTCTTGCCATTACCGATATACTTCATAATCTTCTTACTCGATTTATTTGTCGATGCAAAGGTAGGATCCAGAAGTTTCCATTTCTTTCCATTGAAATAAATGGCGCCGGACACCCATCCCTTCTTTTTGGAGTACACATTAATCCATGCGTGGTACGCATTACCGGTATAACCAATCACAAGCTTTGTCGGAACCCCCTGACTCCGCAGCATAGCTGTCATGACAGCGGCATAATCAAAACAAATGCCCTTTTTCTTTTTGTATACTTTATTCAGATTTGGAAGGTAGCCGCTCTTAACTGTCTTCGCCAGCTTTTTATCATATTTGAAATATTTAATCACATATTTGTAGATTTTCTTCACCTTTGCCAAATCCGTTTTGCTCTTCTTTGTCAGGCTCGCCGCCTTCTTCACTACTTTTGTAGATTTGTTATAATTAACATACTGGTTAGGGCGAAGGTAAGGCGCAAATGCATCTGACATATTCACCTTGAAACTCGCAGAATTCACTGTGGCATAACTATTGCCACTGGTATTCAGAAAAACCGTGACCTGATAAGAACCGTTGCCCTCCGTCAGCGGAAGCACTTCAAACTGTCCGCTGCGCAATGTATAGGTGTATGTGTCTCCCGCCGGTCCCTGAACCTGTGCTTTCACTTTTTTATTTGTCTTCTCTTTGAACTTGACCATCACATAGCCATCCTTCACATTAGAAAAATCAATCACGCTTTGTGTATTATCTTCCACTTCGGTTCCGGAAGCTACCGTTGGATAAATAACCGTCTTCGCAAAACTGTCTGAAACAGGAAATACACCGGCAAACACACATAGTGCCAACAACAGGCTTAATCCTCTGCCTCTACTTTTCAGCATATAAAAAGACCCCTTTCTATTTCCAAAAAACAATTCTTATTTATCATATCACGTTTATATGGAAAAATAAAGAGGTCTTTTTTTGTCAATTTTTTGTCAAAACCATCTATTTACTGTACTTTGAAGTATTCAATACTCTGCTGCAAATCATTGGAAACCTGTTTCAAAGCCTTCGCCTGAGCGACAACATCCTCCATATTTGTCGCCAGCTGGCTAAGAGAAGCAGAAGTCTCCTCCGTAGCCGCTGCATTCTCTTCAGAGATAGCCGACAGAGAACCAACGGAATCCATAACAGAATCTTTATCCGAGTTCAAGGACTCAACAAGACTAAGAATATTGCGGTTACCTTCCTCTGTCAATCTGAGAAGCTTCATCATCTCATCAAAAGATACCGTCATCTTCTGAAGTTCGCCCGCCTCACTGTGAGTAGCTTCTTTAATCTTCATCGTGAGATCTTTATTCTTGTCTGACATACTGACAATCTGCGACAACATCTCAGTAATCTCCTGTGCAGCCTCATCCGATTCATTTGCCAGGTCTTTAATACTATTGGCAACTACAGCAAAACCTTTTCCGGACTCTCCGGCACGTGCTGCCTCAATCGAAGCATTTAAGGCAAGTAAATTTGTCTGGCTCGCAATATTGATAATCGCCTCCGCGGCCTGAGAAATTTTCTCAACAACTTTCGCAGTCTCATTGACAGAATCTGCTACCTGAGAAGCCATCTCATCGGTAAGCATACCTGCCTTCTTCAATGCTTCTAACTGTTTCTTAACATTTCCCGCATTATCATAAACCTGTTTGCTGTTGTCATTGTTGGTTGTTGTTGAACCAAAGACAGAGTTCACGGAGTCTCCGATATGAATGGTCAACGACGAAGTGCTCTGTACATCATTGGCCATTGAAGTTGCTCCATTTGCCAAATCATCAACTGCGTGCGAAATATCCTCTGACATGCGCTGGCTGTCTTCAATCCGGCTCTCAGTCGTCGCTGCTCCCTCTTCCACATTGTTTGCAAGAGCAGTAACTGTTATCAGGGATTCCTGTAACTTATCCCGCATTTCTTCTGTCGTATCAGCAATTTCACTGAACTCCTTAATGAAACTATTATTCACAATCGGAGTTACAAAATCACCGTTTGCAAGGATTGATATAGACGATGCAATCTGCTTAAACGCTTTCAACATATTAATCAATAGAATAATACAGATAACTATCAGAGCCACTATAATCACACTAGCTACAATCGATACTGTCTTCACTTTGACAGATATGCTCTTATTCATATTGGCATCTTCTTTTTCAGCCCATGTCTCTGCCACGTCTGACATCTCGCTGAGATATTCTCTTGCTGCAAAAAACAAAGTTGTCTGCTTTTCAAAGTCTCCGCTTCCGGTCTTCGGATCATAGGCACTCTTCCATGTGTTATATGCTTCCACGAATTCTCCAGCCAGTTTTTCAAATGAGTTACCGTTCTCAGATAATGTACCGGTGTACAAATCAGCATTTTTCTTTGCGAGTTCCATCGCCTCACCCACATTATCCATCACCTGCTGGGCATTCTCTGAATAATCCGAGAGACTCTCTTCCAACTTTGTCTGATCGCCGCCACCTGCTTTCATAATCTGATATTCTGTAACGGCAAGACTTGCCTGATAAAAATCCCTGTCCCCATTAATCAACCGAGTATTAATCTGATACAGGCTTCCATAGAACAACTCCTCAGAGTCATGATATGTACCATTTACCTCGACTGCCATAAAGACCATCAAGCCAATCATACATGCAATCAGTGGAATTACCATAATGGCAAGTACGACTTTAAACGATAGTTTCTTTTTTCCGTTTTTCATAAATACTACACCTCAGTTCTGTTTTTTATCGTTGAATTCCGCCTTCATAAACGATACTATCTTCGCCATGAAAACTTCCCCTAACGTTAATTATTTTACCATATAATCATCCTACTGTCAAAAAAAATGCAATACTTCGCAATATTTTTGTGCACTTTTACTTAATAAATAACAAAATTTTCTATTTTCTTAATATTTGAAAAAAAAATTTAATTTGTTTTTCCCGGAATACACTTGCCTTTGTCACCAAAAAATGTTATCATATTTGAGTAAAAGTGAATTCCATCGATTACATGTGTGAGGAGAGGTTAGAATGAAAGAGACAGGTATTATCCGTCAGTTGGATAAGTTGGGAAGAATTACACTTCCTATTGAGTTACGCAAGTCACTCGGTTTTGCAGAAAGAGAAGCCTTGCAAATTTTTACAGAAGATGATAAAATAGTTCTAAAGAAATGTCCACAATCTTCCGATATATTTACTGGAAGTACAGAGGACCTGATTGAATTCGAAGGAAAGATGGTTTCCAAGGAATCAATCAAAAAATTATCAAAGCTTGCTGGTTTAATTTAATCATATATCCCTTTAGTTTGGCAGGAGTTCCCCTAGACTCCTGCCTTTCCTTTGTGTAAAAAGCCAGCACCCCGATAAATAGAGGAAGCTGCCGGAACGAAAATAAGTTTTCATTCCGGCAGCTTCCTCTATTTATCGGGGCGGACAAGATGCGAAGCATCTCTGGCCGTCCACATGAGCAGTCGCATTGCGACTGCTCATGCGGGGGATTACTCCATCTCTAACAGAGCCGCATATATTTCACGTTTCGACACACCGCGGTCTTTTGCCACAGCTTTCATGGCTTCTTTTTTACTCATTCCCTGTGCGAGATAACTCTCCATATGTTTATCTAACGGCATCTCCCGCCACTTTTCCTGTTCCTCCAAAAAAAGTGCTTCGGAGTCAACTCCCGCCATCACAAGCACAAACTCACCTTTCGGCTCATTTTCTTCAAAAAAATCCAGTGCCTCCCCTATTGTAAAGTGCATCGCATTCTCATGTTTTTTGGTCAGTTCCTTACAGACTGTAATTCTCCGGCTTTCACCGACTGTTTCCTGAAAAATCCGAAGCGTCTTTAATAACCGGTGCGGTGCCTCATAAAAAATTGTGGTGCAGGTAGTTGACGATAGTCTCTGCAAAACAGCTTCTCTCTCCTTTTTATCCATCGGCAAAAATCCTTCAAAGGTAAAACGTCTGGCACTCATACCTGACAGCGTCAAAGCTGTAATGACTGCTGCCGCTCCCGGAAGAGATGTCACAGGAACCCCCGCTTCATAACAGGCACGCACCAAGTCCTCACCGGGATCCGATATTGCCGGCGTCCCGGCATCTGTGACCAACGCTATATCCTCGCCCGCCAAGAGCCTTTTTATCAGAACCGGTGTCTTTTCTATCTTATTGTGTTCATGATAACTCAGCAGCGGCGTCTTGATTTCATAGTGATTGAGCAGTTTAATCGTCTGTCTTGTATCCTCTGCCGCAATCACATCCACCTCACTCAAAATACGCAGAACCCGAAGTGTCACGTCCTCCAGATTGCCAATTGGTGTCGCACACAAATAGAGCATAAGTTTACCTCTTTCCCTTATTCGTAATAAAGCCTTTTTACCTCATCTGTATAAACATTCTTTTCTTTGTATACAATGAGCGGTTTTTCCACCGTAATTCTCGAATTGCCACCACGAACTCCCTCTATCAGAACCATATTGGGCTCTTTGTCCACATAGGGATACACCATTCTCATCCGCTTTGGCTCCAACCGGTGACTGACCATACAGTGCATAATTTCTGCCAGTCGAAACGGCCGGTGTACCATAAAAAAATGCCCGCCCGGCTTTAATAGTCTTGTTGCGTTATCAATCAAATCCTCCAGACTGCATTTTAACTCGTGTCTGGCCACTGCCTTGTGATCTGCCTCATTGAGAAGTCCATGAGCCCCTGTCATATACGGAGGATTGCTCGTTACTACATCAAAAACAGCGGCTCCTAAAACAGAAACCGCCTCCCGGATATCTCCCTCCTGTATCTTCACTCTGTCCTGCAGACCATTTCCCCTTACACTGCGCTCTGCCATTTCTGCAATATCTGACTGGATTTCCAGCCCGGTAAAAGACTTCCCTTGTGTCTTTCCTGCAAGGAGAATAGGAATAACACCGTTTCCACAGCCGAGGTCAAGACAGACATCCTCTTTTTTAACCTGAGCAAATGCGGACAAGAGAACCGCATCCATCCCAAAACAGAACCAAGACGGATTCTGGATTAACCGGAGTCCGTCCCGCTGCAAATCATCTAACCGCTCCCCCTCCCGGAGAAGTCCTTCCCAGCCATGTGTGTCAGTCATTTAACTTTGATTTTCCTTCCTTTTTGTCCATGTTCTCTAATTTGCGGAGTTCCTTTTCATGTTTTGCCTGAATCCGTCCTCTTGGGCCGCCGCTCTTAAATTTCAATTCACTCGCACTGTATTCCCTGACTTCTTTCTCATCATTTTCCAGTGTCACAATCACCTTCACCCGCTGCTTGAGCACACTCACACTCTGTACCTCTCCGGTCAAATCCTCCGGTGTCTTCACACGCGCGCCCACATTAGGAAGATGACTGTTAAGCTCTTCATACGCCTCTTCTTCATTTTTCAGACAACACATCAAACGTCCGCATACCCCCGATATCTTGGTCGGATTCAGAGACAAATTCTGCTCCTTCGCCATCTTAATGGATACCGGTGCAAATTCCGATAAATAGGTATGGCAGCAGAGCGCTCTTCCACAAATACCCATGCCGCCGCAAATCTTTGTCTCATCACGTACACCAATCTGTCTCAGTTCAATACGAGTACGGAACACACTGGCAAGATCTTTTACCAGTTCACGGAAATCAATGCGCCCGTCTGCGGTAAAATAAAACAGCAATTTATTCTTATCAAACGTGTATTCTGCATCAATCAGTTTCATCTCAAGACCATGTTTGGCAATTGTCTTCAAACACACCTGAAATGCCTCTCTTTCTTTCTTCTTGTTGTCAGCCGCCTGCTTCTCATCATCCTCTGTCGCCACCCGTACAATCTTCTTCAACGGAGCAACAATCTTCTCCTCTGCCATCTTGCGGTTCGGCAATACAACCGTTCCCATCTCAACACCTTTAGCGGTCTCCACAATTACATGCTGCCCCCGCTCAAAATCATATTTATCCGGGTCGAAATAATACACCTTTCCAACCTGTCGAAATCGTACTCCGATTATCGTCTTCATATCAGCCTCCATGTTATGTCTAATCTTTTAAATTCAACAGCATCAGCTCCATCGCCACTTCAAAGCTGACATTCGCCTTGAGACGCATCTTCGCCTTCTCAAAACCCTGTATAATAAGCTCTATCTTCTCATAACTGCGATTCATCGCTTCACGGGAAATATGTGACACCTCTTCCTGAAAAAGAATCGCATTTATATTCTTTGTCGCCTTAAAAAGAAGCACATCCCGATACCATAATTCCATCAAATCGATATAATCCCGAATCTCATCTTTCCTCGTACCGAGTTCTTTAATCTGCGCCATCATATCTGACACGGTCATCCGTTCAATGTTGCGAAGCAATGATAAGATTCTGTCTTTTCTCTCAATAAAATCCTCTGACTGTGCATAGCGCATCGCCTTGCCAAGATTCCCCTGCGCAAAGACGGCGCTCGCTTTTGCAAGATAATCCGGTATCTCATAATGACTGCGAAGAAACTCCTCGACAACCGCCGTACTCAGCGGACGAAATTCTAACGTCAGACATCTCGACTGTATTGTCGGAAGCAATGCGCTGATATTACTCGTGAGCAATATCACGACTCCGTACTCCGGCGGTTCCTCAATCGTCTTAAGCAGTGCATTCTGCGCCGCCTCCGTCATCTTCTCAGCCTCCGGAACAATGTAAATCTTATATTGACTCGAAAATGGTTTTATATCCATCGTATTGCATAGTTTTTCGCGGATTTCCTCTACACCCAGGCTGGCATTTTCCCTCATTACCCAGATAATATCCGGCTGATTACCGGAATCTGTCTGGTGACAGGACACACATTGTGTGCAAGGTTTCTCTCCCTCACCGTCACACTGAAGTCCGGCAGCAAAGGTCTTTGCCATCGTCTCCTTACCGACACCGACATCCCCCTGAAAAATATAGGCGTGGAACGGCTTGTCATCGCGTATTGCCGCCTGTAAATGTTCCTTTACCTGCTCGTGACCAACAATCTCTGAAAATCGAAACATAACAACCCCTCCTCGTATAAAGCTGACGCACCATCAAGTAATGATATCCAATAATAGTCCGCGAATCTCATCTACCTTATCCAAAATCGCCAACGCATCCTTCTCATCTTTAATCAACTCTTCCGCCAGCTCATCAAGTGCCGCATCTACACGCTTAATCATTCCATAAACACGATGCCGTCCCCTGCGATCCAAAAAATTCTCACGGCTGAATTTGTGAGAGCGGTTGACGACCTCATTCATAAATTCCTTAATCAGACGGCGGTAATGCTTCATATCACGCACATCCATCTTCTTGCCGAGTTTCTTCCCCTGCATGGTAATCTCTTCCATCATCACTTGCAGGCGCTCCGCAAGAGTCGCATCCTCAATCGAACTCATAAGAGTAAATTTGAAGTCTCCGTTTACCTCCTGCGTCTGATTGGTCTGTGTCGTCTGATTGACCTGTTGTAAATTATCAATACGAATATCCATGGCAACCCCTCACTTTTACTTAAAGAACGCCATCTCCTGCTTCAGATTTTCTGCAACCGACTGAAGTTCATTTGCAGCACCGGCAAGATTTGTTACATTATATTATAAAATAAACTCGCCGTTATGTCAATGAATCACCACAGCTGCAGGACATTTTCCTCATCGCCGATAATGAGGCGGCTTCCCGCCGGAACCTCATATTCTAAATCCTTTTCTAACCGCACATTGCGATAAAATGTGCCATTTGTAGAAGTATCTGTCACGAGATACCCTTCCTTCCCGGATAACCTCCGAATCGTACAGTGATGTCTGCTCACTTTCGGATGGGAAATAAGAACCTGACTCCCCTCCGCTCTTCCCACATAGCAAATCTCACCCCGGCGAAGTTTCGTGCGCCGTCCGCTGTACGCTCCCACAATGCCCTCAATCTCTCCTATGTATTCCGGCTCTTCCGAAAAATCCTCCGGCACTCTCTGATTGGTTCTAACTCTGCGTTCAAAGTTCCCGGTGTCGGAAATGCTTTTCTGCTCCCCTGCCTCTGCCGGCTCCCCTGCCTCTTCTGTTTCCTCTGGCGAATTCTTTAACATCAGCAAAATGCCAACGGAGCCGTTCCACAAAATAATCGCAAGAACAACAGGAATACAGAGCGCCAATAAAACAATCACAATCACCATGTACTTTGCCAGCAACATCCCGACCATCGACAGGCCAAGAAGAACTCCGATCCATCCGAGTGCAAATAAAAATGCAATAACTGTGTATAGTATATATACGCCCTTCACCTGTATGATATTTTTCGCCAGCAAAATCCCCATAAATCCGATAATGGCAGCAAAAATCAATGCCCCAAGAACACAGAGTACAACACCGTATACCGGAAGGTAGTCTGCCAGCAGCACAATCACGCCGGCCACGCCGGCGATTGCAGTAATGGCTGCTGTAACCATCACAATCTTTCCACACACACGATACTCTTTTCTATTATCATTCATCTGACTTTCCGTTGACATACTGTATGTAACCTCCCCACACACATCTGTATTTGAGATTTTATCATATTCAGACACATTTTACCAGTCAAAAGTAGGATATGTTTGAAGTTTAGAAATTTTTTGTAACGTTTTTTCTCTATGTGTGTCATAATACATGTAAGGCTTTTTACTCAGAACAGAAAGGGGGTTGTCTGCCGTTGGAATTGGGCGATTTATACGAGGAATACGCTACTATGATTTTTCGCTACATTTATCTAATATGCAAAAAACGCGATGTCGCGGAAGATATTGTTCAGATAACCTTCTTGAAGGCAATTACAAAGATTGATTCTTTTGAGGGAAAATGCAAGGTTTCTTCATGGCTGTGCCAGATTGCCAAAAATGAATATCTGAATTATTGCAGAAAACATGACCGCCAGCAGTCGTATGAAGAATTCATGGAGAAAAGCGGTGAGAGTGCACACGAGCCCTATGTACGGGATCAAATGACAGAACGCCTCATTGCCCAGGAACAGACCGAGGTGATAAAAAGAATTCTCCACAAGATGAAGGAGCCATATAAAGAAGTTTTTATGTTGCGTATTTATGGGGAATACTCTTTTAACGAAATTGGAAGACTCTTTGAGAAAAACGATACATGGGCACGCGTCACATATTATCGGGCAAAGGAAAAAATAAAACAGGAAATTGGGCGAATGGAGGGATACAATGAAATGTAATATTGCGAGAGATTTACTTCCTCTCTATTTTGACGGACTGTGCAGCGAGGAGACCGAACAATTGCTGGCACAACACTTTGAAACCTGCGAGGACTGTCGCACACTAAAGGAAAGTCTTGAGGCGGAGCAGTCTGCACAGGAAGACAATAAGTTTAATGGAAACACCTTAGAACACATAGCAGAACAGAGACAGAAAAACTCCCTTGCCCCCTTAAAGAAGGTCAATAAAAAAATTAAGAGAAAAAACCGTCTTTTGGTTGTATGCTGTTTTTTTCTAATTCTTTTTATAGGCACAAACTCCGTCTTGTTATACGGACAGTTCAACAAAAAGGGAATCAGTTATGAATACATTTTTGATGCGGTGCGCTTTCATTTTATTGGCAAAGAATTTGCAAAGGCAAACATTGAGCCGCTGTACAACTGTCTCGCCGACGGATATGGGCTCCGCGACCAGGAATCAGCTGCCGTTCAGCGGGCTTACATGAAGGACTCTGCCTCGGATTCCATATACCACGAAGATATGAAAAGGATTATTTCAGAGAAATATAATCAATTTTTTTCCGGAAAAAATCTCAAGTACAAGGGAATTCATGAAATAGGATATGATGAAGGTCTTCACCTAATGTATAATGCATTATACATCTGCCTGAAATTCGAGGGCGATGATAATCTCGAATACTACATCAACCTGTATAAGAGCACCGATAGTTTAGGGGGCTATCTGGCAGATGACTACTTCGGGAGTGGAGAGCCCCTTGTCTTTGTAAGTGATCACAATGAAACGAGCGCTGACAGCAGCGGGAATACGGAGAACAGTGAAGAAACATACCACACGGATGACTCAATTTTCTCCTGCCTATACAACCGGATGGAAGAACGGGACTTATGCATATTGCGGGATTTTACAAGAACTATACAGCAGCGGCTGTTAAACAATGCAAGAGAAAACAAACGGAAAGAGGATGGCGACTTGGAGTTACCTGCCTTCAACTTCCCAATTTCCTCTGAATCAGACATTCAAAACGGAACCTCGTATTATTCCGATGCGATTGACAAAAAAATCAAAGAGTTGAGGGATTATGACTATTATCTGACAGACTACACATGGGACGTGACAGAATATGACAGGGAAAAATTCTTGTACCGCTACCGGATTACTTTAACCTTTACCAAAAAGACAAATCTTGAAAACACGCTTGTCACATTTGACTGCTACCGCATAAATGACCGCTTTACCTACACCCCTAAGACAACCTGCGTCTACGGGAACAACCTGCCGAATCAAATGCGAAAAAAAATGGAGCGGCTATTCGAATAGCTGCTCCATCCTATGCACTCACTTGCTCTTCTTTTTTAAATATTTTTTTATCTTTTTAATATTTGCCTTTTCAATCCTATTTAACAGTGATTTTTTATGCTTGTCAAAAAACTCCGCAGATACCATATGCTCATACCACGATTTGCTGTCAAAATATCTCTGCCACTTTTTACTGTTGAATCCCCGTCCGTTTCTCGCATAAATCTCATATTCTGCAATCTGCAGTTTTTTCTTCGATAACTTTTTTAATTGGGAATCTTTTAACTTCTTCTTGCTGCTCTTTTTGAATATATAGGAACTATCCTCTTCTTTTCTCTTCTTAACAGCCGTGTTCTCAGCAACAGCCTCCTTTTTTTCTGTATCCACAGAAAAAACACCTGTCACATTACCGACAAGAGAAGAAACACTGTCTTTCGCCTGCATATCCATAAAACAGCATATGTAAATCACTGCCGCCAAAACCCCAACACCCAAAACAATCGCTATCACTGTAACTTTGGAAAATCTAATGCTCCAAACACGCTTGTCGTTGTCTTTGTACCAATAATCATAACTAGTCGCCATATACCCCCTCCTCCTTTGTTATTCACGTTCACTCATGTATCCCTGCAACTCACAGATACTCTTGTTACTAGTTTACATTTTTTTATTGATATCGTCAAGTATTCTTGTGAAAATATGGATTTAAAAATATAGATTTACCTATCTTCACAGCCCTTCGAAATTTATTATTTGGCTTTTGAATACTCCTCGGAGTATTTTTCTGTTATACTTGAAGGCAACTCAAAGTGCTGATAGTCCTTTCTATCTGTCCAGTCGCCTCCCCACTCAAATCCTTTCTCAATAAATAACTTGTAACATAAGTCACCTTTGTTTATTTTGTAATCGAAATCTTGTGTTCTGTCCAAATATGGTTTTCCGGTAGCAGGCTCTATTACCTCCTCTTGGGAACCATCCGTATTTGTCACGATTTTGTAATAAGGATTGTACAGTGTATTGATATCCACTGCCATTCCCAGACCATGCTTTGATATCCTGGTTGTATGGGAGATAAAACGGAAATTAAAGCATGATGAGTTGTTATCACGCATCATAATCTCATCATCCGCCATATAATTATCCGGAAGAACCATGCGTTCTATTGGATAATTAGCATCATATAATTTCTCTAATATATCCAGCACATCCTCAGCTATTAACTTATGCACAACCATTTCTCCCTGATGTGTATTACCGTCTTTATCTTTGTGCAAAGCCATAATATATCGAAGATCTTCACGAGGGACAACACAATCATCTTTGTAAGTATTACCCGCTTTCATTCTGTCAAAAAGGTCATCTGAAATCTCTCGGATGGAAAAGCCGTTCCTTTTTGAGATTACCTCTTTTGGAGCGGGACTGCTACTAGGATTACTTTGTGGTGTTTCTGGTGTTGCAGTTGGTTGAGGTGATGTGGTTTTGTTTTCAACAGCCTTTACAGTAACTTTTAGTGTGAGCTTATACTTCTTCTTACCACTAATCTTTTTCTTTAGTTTCAACTCCACAGTAGCCTTTGTTGCTCCGGCTTTCTTACCTGTTACCTTAAGTGCAATTTTGCCTTTCGCCTTTGCAGTAGCAACTGCAACTTTTTTACTCTTTACAGTAATCTTCTTGACTTGATTTTTCTTGACATTCTTAATATTTACAGTCATTGTTTTTCCGACACTAATCGTAATTTTTTTCTTAGCAAGCACTACCTTCTTAGCAGCTTCGGTAGAAGGTGCAACCACAAGAGTTGATAATGCCATTGCAAAAGAAAGTGCAACAGCTGATACCTTGCGAAGTGTATTTAATTTAGTCATTAATGAATTCTCCTATACCTTTTTTATTTATAATTTTATAACATTTCCTTTATATATTCAATATTCTTAATTAATCTTTTTTAACAAAGATTGTGAACTAATATTTTCAGAAATTATGCCCATAAACCCATTCACATCTGTTATTTAAACTTTCTTTATCCACTATCTCCCGCCATTCTGTCGAGTATTCTTTGTCTTTCCCTTTGCTCCTCGGTATATTCATTTCGGGCGTTGGAGTTTTATAGAATGCATACTCCCCGATTTTCTCTATTTTACCGAGAGCAGCAATATTCTGAACACCACATGAGCAAAATCCATAATTGCAGATTTCTTTCAGTGACTTTGGCAGAACAATGCTCTTTACGCGATTAACTCCCATGAATGCTCCGGCCGCAATATACTCCACGCCCTCCGGAACTCTCAACTCTTCCATACTTTTCCCGGCAGGAAAAGCAACCAGAACACGCATATCTTTTGTGTAAAGAATACCGTCGTCTGATACATAATAGGGATTCTTTTTATCCACTATAATTTTTTCACATTTTATCATATTTCCAAATGCTGCATTGCCAATTCCCCTGACGGACTTCGATATTTTTACAGATGTAATTTCACTACAACTGTTACACGCACCCGCCCAGACCTCATGTACATAGTCCGGAATGATTATATCTCCCCTTTTTTTCGTTGGACAGGCATATAACTGCTTTTCGTTTCCAAAATTTTTGTACAGAATGCCGTCGTCAGAACAAATTGTCAAATTCTCTTTTTCTACTGTAATATTTTCTAATCCTTTACACCCCTGTAGATTATTCGCATATTTTACAGGGCCACCGGACTCCGGCTCTCTCCACACCAAATGACACTCTTTCTCTATTAAC
>CAMVIN010000040.1 GCA_947167565.1 uncultured Clostridia bacterium
TCATCATCCGGTGCTGCATCTGAATCTTCGGCGGTTAACGATACGGATACATCGTCTGCTGATTCAACGACATTAAAGGACTTATTTAAAAAGGCCTCAAAAAAATACAATATTTCGTATGATTTTCTTGTGGCAGTGGCGAAGGCGGAGTCCGATTTTGACACTAACTGTGTTTCATCGGCTGGCGCGAGGGGCATCATGCAGCTCATGCCGGATGAGTGCAAAGAATTTGGTGTTACAGATCCGTTTAATGAAGAGCAGAACATTATGGCTTCAGCCAAGTTGTTAGCGGCTCATCTAAAGAAATTCAATGGCGATTTTACACTGGCGGCAGCAGCATATAATGCAGGGAGCGGCGCAGTTAAGAAATACGGCGGTGTTCCTCCTTATACAGAGACACAGAACTATGTCAAGAAGATTGCGAAGTTCATGGCAGAGGGGGTTAAGGTGCCGGACAGAGTAGTCAGTACAGCGGATTCCGGGGGAGGCGGTTCGACCGGGAAGGCGACGAGTTCTTCTGAGAAAGCCTCTACAGAGAAGAGCAGTGCTTCAGAGAAAACTTTTGACACTGGCAAAAAGGCGACTGAGAGCGACTTGGCAGAGGTGCTTGTGTCCGTTGGTTCAGGGAGTGATAAAGTGACTATGACTTACGGTGCGTATCTCAAGTATCTTGAACTTGGGACAACCGGCGTAGGTTGACAAATATATAGATAGAAAGAATGGAGACAGATAATGAACATATGGCATGATATAAGTCAGGAAAGAATTACACCGACAGATTTTGTGGCAACAATTGAGATTTCGAAAGGAAGTAAGAAGAAATATAAACTGGACAAGGAGACCGGTCTGATTATTTTGGATCGTATCTTATATACTTCTACTCATTATCCTGCGAATTACGGTTTTATTCCGAGAACACTCGGTGATGATAAGGATCCTCTGGATGTTTTAGTGATTTGTTCTGAGGACATTGAGCCGATGTCTCTTGTGCGTTGCTATCCGATTGGTGTTATGTATATGCTTGACAATGGGGCAAACGATGAGAAGATTATTGCGATTCCGTTCAATGATCCGATGTATAATTTTTATACAGATATCTCGCAGTTGCCGGAGCATATTTTCGAGGAGATACAGCACTTCTTTTCGATTTATAAAGATTTAGAGAACAAAGAGACTGCCGTAAAAGAATTCGACGGTCCTGCGGAGGCGATTGCTGTTATTCAGCAGTGCCAGATTAATTATACTGAAAAATACGGCGACAGATAAACATGAAAAAACTCCTGAAGCAGTTCTTTACTACTTCAGGAGTTTTTTCATGGCAACCTGGTAAATTTCCTCACTGTTTTCTTTCCAGTTTTCACAGATTTTTACGGCATCTTCTTCAACCGTTACGTCCAGTTCAACATGGAAGAGGACGTGAGTACCTTCTCGCAAGGTACAGGTGGCAAGATAGGTACCGTCCTCTGTTTTGTGATAATCACTGATAAAAGAGGCCTCATTGACAATTTCATAGCGCTTGCTTGTCAGATATTCGTCAATTTCATCTCTTATATCAAAGGAGAGCGGTTCACCAAATAATTCTAACGTTTCACGTCCGTCATCCGTAATTGAGTAGTAGGACATGTGATAAGTGGTATCTTCCTGAATTAATTCCGCCTGCAGGAGTTCACCGAAAGCGTTCTGCAGGGTAAAATAGTTGGTAAATCCCCGGTCTGTAATGTAATCGGAGACAATGCTCGGTGGAATCGGGGTTCCTACTTTGCTCAATGTATAGAGAATAATTAACTTATAAAAAGTAATCGGTTCATTGTCCATAATGTGCTTCCTTAATAGTTACGTTTATTTTTTAATATGTTCTTTAACTGCTGCACTGACGACATCTGCCACCCGTGGGTCAAAGGCTTCCGGCATGATGTTGTCTTCATTCAATTCATCGTCAGAGACTAAAGAGGCAATGGCAGTTGCGGCGGCAAGTTTCATTTCTTCTGTAATCTGAGTGGCACGCCCTTCTAAAGCCCCGCGGAAAATTCCCGGGAAGGCCACAACATTATTTACCTGATTTGGAAAATCCGAACGCCCGGTACCTACTACTTTCGCGCCGGCTCTTTTTGCCAAATCCGGCATGATTTCCGGAACCGGGTTGGCCATGGCAAAGAGAATGCCATCGCGGTTCATGGAAGCCACCATTTCTTCTGTCACAATGCCGGGAGCGGATACTCCGACAAAAATATCAGCGCCGACAAAAGCATCGGCGAGTGTTCCGGTACGGCCTTCCAGATTGGTCACTTCCATCATCTCTCTTTGCATCCAGTTCAGATTTTCAGATTTTTTGCTGAGAATTCCCTCTTTATCACAGAGAGTTACATCCTTAAATCCATAGCGAAGAAGGAGTTTACTGATGGCAATTCCCGCAGAACCGGCGCCGTTCACAATGACGTGGCAGTCTTCCTTTGTTTTGCCTACTACCTTGAGGGCATTAATGATTCCGGAGAGGACAACGATCGCTGTTCCGTGTTGGTCATCGTGAAATACCGGTATGTCCAGTAATTCCTTTAACCGTGTCTCGATTTCAAAGCAGCGGGGAGCAGAGATGTCCTCCAGATTGATTCCGCCGAATGCCGGAGCAATATGGACTACCGTTTTAATAATTTCTTCTGTGTCCTGCGTGTCCAGACAGATTGGGAAGGCGTTGACACCACCAAACTCTTTAAAAAGAACAGCTTTTCCCTCCATGACCGGCATAGCCGCTTCGGCACCGATATTTCCGAGACCGAGGACAGCGCTTCCGTCAGAGACAACGGCCACTGTGTTGGACTTTATGGTATAATGGTAAGCTTCTTCTTTATTTTCTGCAATAACCTTACATGGCTCGGCTACACCGGGCGTATAGGCGATTGCCAAATCTTCTCTGGATGTTACCTGACACTTTGGTGTCGTGTCAATTTTTCCATTCCACTCTCTATGTAACTGCAGTGCTTTTTCGTTTTGTGTCATGTCATTCAATCCTTTCACAAATAAAAATAATACCAAACTATCATATCATTTTCGAGGAGGAATGACAAGTTTTCTCTTGTACTTTTTTACAAAACTGGTACAATAGAGGGAGAAAAACAAGAGGAAGGAGTACCTTTTATGACATTCGAAGAGGCAAAAAACAAACTTGCACCTGCCGGTCAGGAGCACTTACTTACTTATTATGAGGAATTGACAGAGGAAGGAAAAGCAGGATTGCTGAATCAAATTGATGCGTTGGATTTATCACTGCTGGATTTGATTCAGGATGGTGCAAAGGAAGTTGCAAAAGGCAAATTAGAGCCTTTAGGAGCAGTGACACTGGAGAAAATTGCACAGAAGAAAGATGACTATGAGAAAAAGGGTTTGGAGGCTGTCAAGGCATGTAAGGTTGGCGCTGTATTGCTTGCCGGAGGGCAGGGAACTCGTCTTGGACTGGATAAGCCAAAGGGGATGCTGAATGTTGGCGTTAACAAAGAACTTTATCTGTTTGAGCAGTTGATCAATAACCTTTTGCAGGTTGTAAAAAAGGCAGATGCCTGGGTGCCATTATTTGTGATGACGAGTGAGAAAAATAATGAGGACACAACGACCTTTTTCAGAGAGCACGATTATTTTGGATACAACAAGGATTATGTATTTTTCTTTGTTCAGGAGATGGCGGCGGCTTCCTCTTATGAAGGAAAGATTTATCTGGAAGAAAAAGGGCGCATTGCCACGTCTCCGAATGGTAACGGCGGATGGTTTTCTTCTCTTGCAAAGGCCGGACTTCTTGACAAAATTAACGAGTTTGGCGTAGAGTGGCTGAATGTATTTGCTGTGGACAATGTGCTTCAGAAAATAGCGGATCCTGTCTTTGTCGGAGCGACGATTGATGCAGGCTGTGTCTGTGGAGCGAAGGTTGTTGCCAAGGCAGACCCGAATGAGAAAGTTGGGGTTCTCTGTCTCGAAGACGGAAAACCTTCCATTGTCGAGTACTACGAGATGACGGACGAGATTATCAATTCCCGGGATGAAAAAGGGACACTTCTCTATAATTACGGAGTGATTCTCAATTACCTATTTGACGTGAAGACACTGACCAGGCTCATGAATGAAAATATGCCGACGCACGTTGTTGAGAAAAAAATTCCGTATATAAATGAAAAAGCGGAGCTTGTCAAGCCAACCGAGCCAAATGGATACAAATTTGAAACACTTGTTCTTGATATGATTCATATGATGGATAATTGCCTGTCTTTTGAGGTGGAGAGAGAGAGGGAATTTGCGCCAATCAAGAACCGGACCGGAGTGGATTCATTAGACAGTGCAAGAGAACTGATGAAGAAGAACGGAATTGAGTTTTAAAAACAATCATTGAAAAAATACACAAAATGGTATATGATAAAAAGGACTATGAAATTACTGGAGGATTAGACAAATGAGTGACAAGTTGAGAGTAGGTATCCTGGGAGGTACCGGAATGGTTGGTCAGAGATTTGTTTCTTTGCTTGAAAACCATCCTTGGTTTGAAGTTGTGACGATAGCAGCGAGCCCGAGAAGTGCAGGGAAGACCTACGAGGAAGCGGTTGGCGATCGCTGGAAGATGCAGACGCCGATGCCGGAGGCAGTCAAGAAGATTGTTGTAAAGAATGTAAATGATATTCAGGCAGTCAGCAGTGAAGTGGATTTTGTGTTCAGTGCCGTTGATATGACCAAAGAGGAAATTAAAAAGATTGAAGAGGATTATGCAAAGGCAGAAGTGCCGGTTGTATCCAATAACAGTGCTCATCGCTGGACACCGGATGTACCGATGATTGTACCGGAAGTGAATCCGGAACATCTGGAGGTGATTGAGAGTCAGAAAAAGCGTCTTGGCACGACGAGAGGTTTCATCTGTGTAAAGCCGAACTGCTCGATTCAGAGTTATGCTCCGGCACTGACTGCATGGAGAAAGTTTGAGCCGACCGTTGTTGTTGCGACAACATATCAGGCAATTTCCGGTGCAGGTAAGACTTTTAAGGACTGGCCGGAGATGGAGCACAACATTATCCCATATATCGGCGGTGAGGAAGAGAAGAGCGAACAAGAGCCGCTTCGTATCTGGGGTAAGGTAGAGAATGGTGAGATTGTTAAGGCTGAGGCACCGCTTATTACGAGTCAGTGTATCCGTGTTCCTGTTCAGGACGGACATACAGCCGCTGTTTTTGTGAATTTCAAACAGAAACCGACCAAAGAAGAGTTGATTCAGGCTTTGGTAGAATTCAAGGGTGCGCCTCAGGAGTTGGGGCTGCCAAATGCACCAAAGCAGTTTATCCAATATTTAGAGGAGGACAATCGTCCGCAGGTTGCTTTGGATGTCAACTATGAAAATGGCTTTGGAGTCAGCATTGGTCGATTGAGAGAAGATTCTTTCTTTGATTGGAAATTTGTCGGACTCTCACATAATACGATTCGCGGTGCTGCCGGTGGTGCTGTGTTGATGGCTGAACTATTGAAAGCAAAAGGATTTATTTCTCCAAAAGCGTAAGGAGATGACATATCCGGAAGGGAGATTGCTATGGATAAATTTCGTGTCCTGGTAAAGGGGATTGTACAGTGTGGTGACCGTTTTTTGGCGGTGGAACGATGGTATGATGACCGGATTATGGATCCGTATCAATGGGAGTTCATTGATGGTGAGATGCAGTTTGGAGAGACACCGGAAAAAGCAGTGCAGCGAGTGATTGAAGAGCAGGCAGGCATTCCGGTGCAGGTAGAAAAACCTCTGTATACCTGGGGATTTACGGCAGGTGAAGTGTGTACCTGCGGCATTGCGTTTCTCTGTGATGCCCAGTCGGAAGAGGTAGTTTTATCTGAAGATTTGAGCAATAGTGGCTGGTATTATAGGGAAGAACTTGAGAAAGTTATTTCTAATAAAGCCGTGATAAAGGACATACAGCATGCGGGGTTGATGAATCAGTTTGACCTCGACGATTTTGGAAAGGTGGATTTGTTTATTGAACCTATGGATTAAGAATGGACACCTTCTGGATCCGGCGAACGACAGAGATGAAATATGTGACTTATATATCAAAGACGGAAAGGTTGCCAAAGCAGGCAGCCTTTTGTCGGATACGGAGAAGGAAGAGTGTGAAAAGAACGGCGAGGTTATTGATGCCTCGGGAAAATATGTGATGCCTGGATTTTTGGACTTGCATGTACATCTGCGGGAACCGGGATTTGAGTATAAGGAGACAATTAAGACAGGGACGGCAGCAGCGGCCAAAGGTGGTTTTACAGGAGTGTGTCCAATGCCGAATACGAAACCGCCGATCGATTCTCCGGAGCGGGTACGAGAGGTGCTTGCTATTGCGGAGCGCGACAGTTTGATTCACGTTTATCCGGTAGGAGCTGTCACAGTGGGACAGATTGGCGATGAAGTGACAGATATCAAAGGAATGGTTGAGGCGGGAGCAAGGGCAATCAGTGAGGATGGAAAGTCTGTGATGAACGCTGACGTGTACCGCAGAGCCATGAGTGAGGCAGCAGAGGCCGGGATTCCCGTGATGGCCCATTGTGAGGACAAAAATATGGTTGGCAGGGGGGCTATGAATGCCGGGAAAAAGGCAGAACTCGGGCTCGAGGGAATTACGAATGCAGTGGAGGATGTCATCGTAGCGAGAGATATTCTTCTGGCAAAAGAGACCGGGGCGCAGCTTCATCTGTGTCACTGCTCTACAAAGGACAGTGTTGAGATGATAAAATTTGCAAAAGAAAAAGGCGTAAAGGTATCAGGAGAGGTCTGTCCGCATCATTTTTCTATGACAGAGGATGAGATTCCTTGTGATGATGCGAACTATAAAATGAATCCGCCACTTCGAAGCAGAGAGGATGTGGAGCGGTTGTGTCAGGGACTCTCAGAGGGAACGATGGAAGCTATTTCTACCGATCATGCACCGCATGCCGAAGAGGAAAAACAAAAATCTATTGCGGACGCACCATTTGGCATTGTGGGTTCTGAGACTGCCTATGCGCTGGCAGTTACCAATCTTGTGAAAAAAGGGTATCTTACACCGATGCAGCTGGTGGAGAGGATGAGTACGACACCGCACCGTATTCTCGGTGTGCCGGGAGGAAATCTGGCAGAAGGCATGCCCGCAGATATCACAATTGCTGATATGGATTCGGAGTACACAATTGACAAAGATACCTTTGTGTCAAAGGGAAAAAATACACCATTTCACGGAGCAAAAGTAAGTGGCCGGGTGCATTATACAATTGTCGGTGGTAAGGTTGTTTATCGCTATGAGTGAAGAGAACAAATGTGAGCAGATATGGAGGTCAGTTATGATTAATCAATTAGTAGAGAAAATAAAAAAAACACAGGCTCCTATTGTAGTTGGTCTGGATCCAATGATAAACTACGTTCCAAAGCATATTTTGGACAAGGCAGTGGGAGAGCAGGGGGAGACGCTCGAGGCTGCCGGTGAGGCGATTTGGGAGTACAATAAGGGAATTGTAGATGCAGTATATGACTTGATTCCGGCAGTAAAACCGCAGATTGCCATGTATGAGCAGTTTGGGATTCCGGGACTTGTAGCATTTAAAAAGACAGTGGATTATTGCAAGGAAAAAGGTCTTGTTGTTATTGGTGATGTGAAGAGAGGAGATATCGGCTCCACTTCGACGGCATATGCGAACGGTCATCTGGGCGGAGTACAGATTGGAAATAAGAAATGTTACGGTTTTGATGAAGATTTTGTAACTGTTAATCCTTATCTGGGAACGGATGGCATAAAGCCGTTTGTCGATGTGTGCAAAGAAGAGAAAAAGGGGATTTTTGTATTGGTTAAGACATCAAATCCTTCCTCCGGTGAGTTTCAGGATCAGAAAATCGGTGACAAGCCATTGTATGAGATTGTCGGTGAGCATGTGGCAAAATGGGGCGAAGACTGTATGGGAGATTCTTATAGTTACGTCGGAGCAGTTGTTGGTGCTACCTATCCGGAGATGGGAAAAGTGTTGAGAAAAATCATGCCAAAGTCGTATATTCTTGTTCCGGGGTACGGTGCGCAGGGGGGAACGGCGAAGGATTTGAAACCATACTTTAATGAGGATGGTCTCGGTGCAATTGTCAACTCATCCCGTGGCATTATATGTGCGTATAAACAGGAGAAATACAGTGAGTTTGGTGAGGAGAATTATGCAGATGCTTCCCGTCAGGCAGTAATTGATATGAAAGAAGACATCGCAAGTATTTTTTGAGAAAGCGGGGAATGATTCAATATGGCAAAAATTCAGTGTATGGCGCGAGTCCTTGAGTCGGCGGAACTTCAAACGGGTATTTTTTCTCTATGGTTAGAGGTGCCGGAGATTGCGGTGCAGGCAAAGGCCGGCCAATTTGTCTCTCTGTATAGTAAGGACAGAGATCACCTGTTGCCACGTCCTATTAGTCTATGCGAAATTGATAGAGAAGAAGGGAAACTTCGTCTTGTCTATCGAGTTGTTGGATTCGGAACAGAGGAATTTTCCGGACTGCAGGCGGGAGATGAGATTAAAGTTCTCGGTCCTCTTGGAAATGGCTTTCCGGTAGAGGACAGGAAAGAGGAGGATCGAGCTGTTGTTGTTGGCGGAGGCATTGGAATTCCACCACTGTTACAACTTTCACGTGAGTTAAAGGGCAATGTGACTGTTGTTGTCGGTTATCGCGATGCGAATACTTTTTTATTAGAAGAATTAAGACAGGTGGCGGAACAAGTTGTGATTGCAACAGAGGATGGCAGTATTGGAACAAAAGGCAATGTGATTGATGCAATAAAAGAGCAGGATGTGCAGGGGAATATAGTATATTCCTGTGGGCCGACTCCCATGCTGCGAGGGGTTGCGGCGTGGAGTAAGGAGAAGAATATTCCGGCTTGGATATCCATGGAAGAGAAAATGGCGTGTGGTGTTGGTGCTTGTCTGGCCTGCGTGTGCAAATCAAATGAAATCGACGGTCATTCCAAAGTGAAAAACAAAAGAGTTTGTAAAGACGGTCCGGTCTTTCTCGCAGCAGATATTGATTTGTGATGAGTCACAGTGCACGCAAACTGTGTGCAAATGGAGGAAAATATGAGTAAAAAATTATCAGTAAACTTTGCCGGAATTACCTTTGATAATCCGGTTACAACGGCATCAGGAACATTTGGTTCGGGAATGGAATACAGTGAATTTGTATCCCTTGACAAACTGGGAGCCGTCACAACAAAAGGTGTGGCAAATGTGCCGTGGGAGGGAAATCCAACACCGAGAATTGCGGAGACACATGCTGGTATGCTCAATGCAATTGGACTTCAGAATCCAGGCATCGATACTTTTATCGAGAGAGATTTAAAATATCTATATGAGAGAAAAGCGCGAATTATCGTCAATGTCTGTGGGAGGTCCAAAGAAGATTATGTAGAAGTAGTGGAACGGTTGTCGGATGAAAAGATTGACATGTTAGAAATTAATATTTCCTGTCCAAATGTGAAAGCAGGAGGAATTGCGTTCGGTCAAAAGCCGGAGATGGCAGAAGAGATAACCAAAGCAGTAAAAAAAGTTGCTACACAGCCGGTTGTTATGAAATTAAGTCCGAATGTGACTGATATAACAGAAATGGCAAAAGCTGTGGAAGCCGGTGGAGCAGATGGTGTTTCACTGATTAATACGATTACCGGAATGAAAATAGATGTGGATCGAAAGACATTTGCGATTGCGAATCAGACGGGTGGAATGTCAGGCCCTTGCGTAAAACCAGTGGCGGTCCGCATGGTCTATCAGGTAGCGAATGCAGTGAAAATTCCAATTCTCGGCATGGGAGGAATTCAGAATACAGAAGATGCGCTGGAGTTTCTTATGGCGGGAGCAACGATGGTTGCGGTTGGAACAGCAAATTTTTTCAATCCGTACGCCACCTCAGAAATTATAGATGGACTGGAAGAATATGTGGAGAGAGAAGGGCTTTCCGGTATTACAGATATCATAGGATGTGTTCATTAAAAAAAGCGGCGATAATCGCCGCTTTTTCATGTTGTCATATAGTTTTTCATTAGAAGTCATCAATAAAAGTCTGTTTTTTTACAACAGGAATCCCATATTCCTGATAGTATAAATCGAGCTGATCTTTGATATCCTGATCAATGACAATTTTACCTTTGATTTTTTTGTTGTATAATTTCTCGATGACTTCATTCATAGTAACAATAGCTGCCGTCTGGAATCCATATTTCTCCGCAATCTCATCCAGAGCAGTTTGTTTTGGATTTGTTCCTCTTTCCATGCGGTTGAGAGAAACCATCAATCCTACAATGCGTACATTCCCCTGCTCTTGTAGAATGGGATAGGTCTCTTCGATAGACTTTCCGGAAGTAGTAACATCTTCAATAATAACAATGCGGTCTTCTGACTGAATCTTGCTTCCAAGCAGAATTCCTGTATCACCGTGATCTTTGATTTCTTTGCGGTTGGAGCAGTAGCGAATCTCCTTGCCATATAAATTATAATAGGCAATGGCAGTTGTCACTCCCAGAGGAATTCCTTTATAGGCAGGTCCAAAAAGAATATCGAAGTCATCACCAAAATTTTGATGAATTGCTTTTGCGTAATATTCGCCGAGACGTTTCAACTGAGAGCCGGTGACATAGGCACCTGCATTCATGAAGAACGGAGATTTGCGTCCACTTTTTAATGTAAAATCTCCAAATTTTAATACTTCAGATTCAACCATGAATTCAATAAATTCACTTTTATATTTTTCCATGATGAAAACCTCCTGATGGTAAATATGCAAAAAAAGTTATACTCCTATATTATATCAGACTGTGTGACTTTTTCAAGTGAAATATTATTCTCGTTTTTGAAAAAAATTTTTTCTTGTTTGTGGCGTAAAACGACCAAAAAGGGCATGTTCTGGCGTAAAACGACAAAATTTCGTTAGTTTCTCACAAAATTTACTCTTTTTTTTTGTGCGGTTTTAACACTTTACAAATTCGCTGTGTAGTGGTAACATTGGTGACATTCCACCCGAATATGAGACGAAGGAGGTTGTAGATTGACTGTTGCTTTTTGGAGTAACACTCGGGGTAAGGCCTGTGTCACAAGCAATCTGGCTTGTATCAGTGTTTTATCTTCATTGGGTTCCAGAAAGAATGATAAGACGATTCTTTTGGAGAACCATCAAAATATTGTTAATCTTGGCAGTGCATTATTCAGCCAGTATTCAAAATCAATGGTATGGGAGAGTAGACCATATCACAAAGAAAGTGGTCTTTCCTATCTGCTGCGTATGATAGAATGGGACAATTTACCATCGGATGAAGTATTTCAACATATCACAGAAGATTTATTAGGAAAAAAACTGCTTTATCTGTCAGCAGAAGGTACAGAAAATGCAGAGGTATTAGAGTATACACTTGAGAAAGAATATCAAAAAGCGATATGCTACCTGGAAGAGCAGGGGAATTGCGTAATGATTGACACATCTGCGGCACCACTTCCAAGTTCGAGAATTATACTGAATGAAGCGGATTTGGTTGTTGTTAATCTGAGTCAGAATCGACAGGTGTTAGAACATTTTTTTCATAATTACTCACATGTTCGTTCAAAGGCATTTTATTTAATTGGTGATTATGACGGGGAGTCTGAGTGGGAAAAAGAAAAGATTATGAGAAGATATAACATTCCCAAAACACGCATCGGAACCATTCCACACAATGCATATTTTGCTGATGCTATGTCGTCAGGGAATGTCATCCCCTTTCTCTTGGACAATTATGACTGTTTTCCGAGTAGTCCCAACTACTCGTTTATCCAGGAAGCAAAACAAGCGGTTACTCTTTTGAAAAAACAGATATCAAAGAAAAAAAGACAATGAGATGAAGAAGTTACAAGAGTATAGATGGATTGGAGTTACCCTTATTTTATGTTTGACTTTGGTTATATTCAGTGCCCTGAATTCAGTGAATTATAATAGCAGAGCGGCTGGGAAAGCTGGAAATTTTGAGGAATTAAAGGTGGCACTGGAGAGTGAGGAAAATGAAGAGATCTGTTTGGAAAAGGATATTGTAATAGATCAGGAAATACAAGTAAGGGGTAAGAAAAAAATTGATGGAAACGGTCATATGATAAAACGTATGGCAGGGGAGAAAATATCGTATGGAGGAACTCTTTTTTTTGTAAAAGATGCGGAACTTTTAATCCAAAATACAAAAATGTACGGTGGTGGTACATCCGATGTGATTCAGAAAAATATTTATGGTAGATTGATTGAAATACAATCAGGAGAGGTCGTTCTGTATTCGGGGACTGTCCTCTGTGCTAATCAGAATGTCAGTCAAAATAATGACGGAGGAGGAGCTGTTTTGGTGAAAAAAAATGGAGTTCTTATTATGGAGGGAGGGACAATTAAGGGAAACCAAAATGTTACTAAAGGTGCGGGTGTGTGTGTGGAAAAAGGGGGAAAATTTGTCATGAACAGTGGTGAAATTTTAGAAAATAAAACGGTTGGTATCGGACCGGTTCAAGGATTTGACGGAAGAGGGGGAGGCATTTACAGTCAGGGGATTGTTGAAATTGCAGGGGGAACAATCCGGAACAACAGCGCAAAAGGATTTGTGGAGGGAAGTGTTCGGTATGGAGGTGTCGGTGACGCAATATATGCAGGAGGAAAATCAAAACTGCTTATAACGGGTGGAACCATAAGCGGTGATGTTTATCAAGTGGGTGGAACCAAAAAAAAGAAGTCTCAAAAAACATCAAGTCCGGCCCCTACTACGAAACCAAAGGTGTCTGCAAAGAAAAAGAGTAAGAACAAAACAACCCCTGAATCACTGACAACAGCAACCCCTAAAAGCACACATGAGAGTGCAACAGCTACACCAGTGTCCGCAGGGAAGAGGAGAAGACCTTCCCTACGGACAGTTCCCCGATGGTTTTTTCAGAGAGAAATAAAAGATTATTCGCAGGAGCAATGGAAGGCAGAATTGCTTCAGGAATGTAAACTGGATTGTGGTGATTACACAATTCAGGAAAGTTCGCTTGAGTGGAAGTGGAATGGTCTCTTGTCAAATCAAACCGGGAAATATGTTGTAGAGGTTTTTTGGGGGCATTTACTGTCCCAATCGATTACTGTTCATATTACCGATGATTCTATAGAGGAAAATGTCGAGGAAGAAAAAAATCGGTTACTTTATTTTTGTGAACCGGAGGAGACAGATAAAGTGGAGGAGGTGTGGAACTTTACCGTGGAAGATTTACGGAAGATCAAGGAGTATATGAGAGGGAGGAAAGACCCTTTTTCGAGTGAGACGAACCAGAATTTTTGGACCCTATTTCAGGGGTGCAGAGGAGAAGTGGAGGAATACGTTGGAGAAAGAAAATGAGTTTCAAAAAAAATATCTGCTGAAAAGGCAGGACTATGGGATACTATATCCGTATATTGTGGAAGACAATGTGACGGATATAAACTGGAATGGACGACAAATTTGGATAGACGATTTGGACAAAGGACGATATATGGTACCGGATGTACTTTCGGATGCCTTTGTAGATCGATTTATACTGCTGTTGTCCAATGTTACGAATAGTCCTTTTAACCGAATGAATCCGGTTTTGGAGGCGGAGACGGAAGAACTGCGAATTAGTGTGGTACATCCATGTATTGCCCATTCCGGTGCTACAATCTCAATCCGTAAAATACCGGCGATTCGGCGTTTGGAAAAACATGAGATGGTGAAGAGCGGGTACTGTTCAGAAGAGATATATCAGTTTTTGACAAGGTGTATACAGGCTCATTTTTCAATCGCAATCTGTGGTCTGCCCGGAGCCGGAAAAACAGAATTATTAAAATTTTTGACAAAATTTATTCCGGCGACAGAACGCGTTATAACGATTGAGGATGTGTTGGAAATTCATTATCAGAAAATTAATCCAAATAAAGACTGTGTGGAAATGAAAGTGGCGGAGAATTTTTCTTATTCTGAGGCGATTCGGGCTTGTCTGCGTCAGCTTCCTAAGTGGATTATTCTGTCAGAGGCAAGATCAGAGGAAGTACGCTATCTTTTAGAATCTTTAAGTACGGGAACAACAGGACTTACAACTCTCCATACAGATGATGTGAGAAACATTCCGGATCGGATGAAAAATATGGCGGGCGGTCAGGAGGATTTAGAGAGGATTGAGAATGATACATATCGCTTTGTCGATATTGGAATTCTCGTGAAAAGTATGGTGAATGACCAAGGAAAGATATGTCGTAGAATAGAACAGATAGCTGCGTTTGACCGTTATGGAAAGGAGTGGAAAGAAACAAAAAATGAGATTGTTATGCTGGTGGAGGATGGAAAGGCTACTCATCAACCGCTGCCGTCAAATCTCAAAAGGCGTTTTGCAAAGATGGGGGTGATGAATCCACTGGGAGAAAAACATGAGAAGAAGGTTGATTGAATTATTAGGTGTTGAGTGTATGCTGATGGTACTTGCGTTGGTTTTCCATATGCAGATTCCGGCAGCAATTATAACCGGTATGATTGGACTTTTTCTTCTGCCGGTCGCAGACCGGTTCGTGAAGAGGGCGAAAAATAAAAGACAGGAATATCAAGATGTTGCCTGTTATATGGAGCAGTTTTTGTGCTCTTATAAACGAACCTCACTCCTTGGCAGAACCTTAGAGGACTGTCTGATTTTATATGAAAAAGATAGTATATTTTATTCGGTTTTAAAGGGAGCATATCACGTGTTGCATACGGGAGAAAGGGGGGAAGAGAATATATCGGAACAGGCATTAGAGGTTATTTATAAAAAATATCCGAGTCGACGAATGAGAATGCTGCATAGTTATATTGTAAAAGCGGAAGAAATGGGGGGAGATATGTCAGAAGCACTCAACATTCTTCTCCGTGATCTGGAATATTGGAAGGAGAGGCAGATCGTATTCCAAAAGAAAAAAAGAATTTTAGTAAAAGAATGTATACTCTCAACTTTTCTTTCTGTCATTTTGTGTTTTGTGTCATACCTGCTGGTGCCGGCTGCCTTTCGGAGTACTCTTGTGCAATCCGTTTATTATCAGGTGGCGATGGTTATTTTTCTGTCAGCTATCATGATTTTATTGGTATGGCTCTGTTACTGCGCATCAGGAAACTGGCTGGATACTGTAAAAGACACATCAGAGACAGAAAAATGGCAACAGGAGAAGAATTACGAATTGGTGAGAGAAAAGAAAAGAACTGTTGCAGGTTATTTTGCCATGAGACGCATGAGGACAGAAATACAGAGGGAATTTCCTTACTGGCTGTTGTCGGTTCTATTGTTTTTGCAACAGGATAGCATTTATCGGGCAGTGAAGGCTTCGGTGTGGAATATAGAGGGAGTTTTCAGAAGAGAAGTGGAATTGTTTCTCGATGAACTTTATGAGAATCCTACCTCTTTTCAGCCTTTTCAAAACTTTTTTAAGGAGTATGATTTGCCTGAAATCCGAAGTGGGATGAAATTATTATATTCTTTTCAGAATAACGGTTATGAGGATACGTCAAAACAAATATATTTTTTGATTGAACAAAATAATTTAGCGATGAATCAAGTAGAGAAAAAGCAGTTGGAGAATGAATTGACATCTCTCGGTTTACTGCGGCAGTTTCCGATGCTTTTTGCCTCGGGAAAGATTATTCTTGATTTAGTTATTGTTTTGATGATAACAATGGGAAAATATTTTATGGGGTAACGAGAAATGAGAACATGGTTGTTTGAATATGGAGATTTATTGGTATATGTTTTTTTTGGCAGCCTGATTTTGACAGTGTTTGAAGAAATTTACCGCTGCATAGGGGGTGGAATATGAGAAATGTTTGGTTTCTGTATGGCAAAAATTTTCTGACAGTGGCTGGTGTATTAATTGGATTTTTTGTTGTGGGGAGTTTGCTCAGGTATGAATGGATTCACCATGGAGTGGCCTCGGATAGGGAAAAAGAGGACTGGGAAGAGAGTATTTTTGCAGACGAGACTCCCATTCTTGATGCCAGATGTCAACGGTTCCGGCAGGGAGATACAGTATATTACAAAGATTTGGCATCTGCTTATGAGAGAGGGAATGATATTAGTGGTAAGATTCGATATCTAAATGAAAACGGAGAAGTAATGAATGGAAAACTGAATACAGAAACACCGGGACAATATGTGTTTATTGTCTCGGTAAAAAGTGATTATACCGGAAAAAAAGTTGTGAAAAAAATCAGGATTCTCGTGGATGGGAAGGTGAAGCAATGAGAATTGCAAATTTACTCAGTCATTTTATTTCTCTGATTTTTCTTATGCTATTTATGTGGATTGGTGCAGCATATGTCTCACAGAATATTCAGTACAGTTGCGCAAAGCAATTTTTCAACAGCGCTATCGTTAAGATGGAGAACAATGATTTAAAGGAGGATATTATTAACCAATGCAAAGAAAAAGCAGAACGAAAAGGATATCATCTGACGGTGGATACGGTTCAGGAAAATTCTCATATTGATGCCCGGGTAATTCTTGAGTTTGATTATCTTTATCCGGTAATACAGGTAAGCAGACACTACACAATTGAGGGCTATGCCAGATAAGGAGGAATTATGCGTACAGTGGTCATATCGGTAATTGGTGTTGTCTCAGTTCTGATTGTAGTTATGACACATACAGCGGTGAGTGAACAATCTATTCATGAAGAAGAATTACAGACGGCATTGTCCACAGCAATGAATCAGACAATGGAGGAGGTGTTTGAACAGAATAGTTATGGAATCGAAAATCACAATGAAATGATCGCCGCATTTTTACAGGCGATGATTTGTAAAGTGAATCCGGAAATTAGTTTAACTGTCCGTGTTTATACTTGCGATAAAGAAAATGGGATTTTGGATGTCGAGGCATCAGGAGAGTATAATATTCCGGAAACCGGTAAAAGAAAAGTTTCTGTTCGCAGAAAAATGAAGTACACAAAACCAACAGAGGAGGGAAAAAAATTTGAATAAAACAAAATTTATTGCACTATTGCTAGTAACAGCTATTATTGTGGGAATTTGCCCATATGTACCACGAAAGAGTAAGGCGGCGACAGCAAGCGCGACACTTCATAACTTAGGAGCACTTGGCTCCATAAGTGTCGGAAGTAAGACGAAAACAGGAAACTGGTGGAAAATATTTGTGGGAGGAAATGAAGTGTTCTGCTTAAATATGGGGTATACTTGCCACAGTGGAGATGTGTATGCCTCATCGACGAAGACTTTTTCAAGCACGGATGATGGAAAAGACAAGCTGCGGGCACTTACCGGATATTGGTATGAAAAGACAAGGAAGAGAAATGGTAAGGCATATGTGTTTGCGCAGGCTTTGTTCTGGGCGATTGAAGAGGGCGATACATCAGAGAGCAAATTAAAAAGTGTTTTGAAAAAAATGAAAAGTAACACCGGATATTTCAGCGGTAAGACAGCGGATCAATTATATGATGAAATCTATGAAAAAGAAGGGAAAATAGAAGTTGATGTGCGCATATGGAAATATCGTGGCTCTGGTACACACAGGCAGGAATTATTGGAGGTTGTAGCAACTGAGGATAAAAATTTTAATCCAAAACATTTACATAAACGTGATACTTATAGACAAAGAATTACACTGGACAAAATTGATAAGGATAAAAAGCCTCTCGTTGGTGTAAAATTTCAGTTGTCAGTAGAGAATATTGATGAATTGTATTTTTTTCGTGCCAACGGGTTGGGGAGCCCGGAGTCAGGGGATGTGGATGAAGATATTGACCATTTTGAAATGGTGGTTGAGACCGATTCCAATGGAAGAATTGCTTTCCGATTCAATTATGAGATTCAGACAAAAGAATTTTATTACTACACAGACAGTGAACTCAGTCAAATGACAGCATCTGACCGGAAGGATGAGAAAGAAAAATTGGATGAAGAGGGGTATGAGTATGACGCAACACTGACTAAGGCCGGAGCGGAAGCGATGGCTCAGGAAGAATTAAATC
>CAMVIN010000041.1 GCA_947167565.1 uncultured Clostridia bacterium
GACTGGGATCCATCCTTTTTGATTGGCAGGATGCCTGTCATGTAGGCCGCGGCAAAGATCTTCGATGTGGTTCCGCTATTTTTGAATAGCGAACGCAAGAATTCTAAGTATTCTGTCTGTATGACTGGATTCTCCCTGATGGGTGCATCCCATTCATCAATGATAATGATAAATTTGTTTGCTGCTTTTTCTACAGTATCAACTAACGTTGACGAAAAATCTTCCTTTTCAATAACAGATGGATACTGCTGATTAATCTCTTCTGTAAGACTTCTTATGAGAAATGGCACCAGAGTTCTAAAGTTATCCGTATAGGGTTTTATTCCTGTCATATCCCAATAAATAACATCATATTTATTTAGATGTTTCTCATAACTTTTATCTTCTGAAATATCATACGCCGAAAACAGCTCATGCGAATCGCATGTTTTATCATAATATGCGCATAACATCTGTGCGGCATAGGACTTTCCGAAACGGCGGGGTCTGCTGATGCAGGTAAGGTTTTTCGTCGAATTGATTGTATGATTTATGATTCCAATCAAACCAGTCTTGTCAACATAATCATTTTTTATAATTCTTGCAAATCCACTATTCCCCGGATTTAGATATGTTCCCATCCGGCAGGCCTCCTTTCCTCCGTCCCCTCAACCATTATCACTTCAGCCTTTTACAGCTTTCTCTTATCTGCTGCAAACGGTGCTGTGTATTGCATAGGTTCTTATCCTTTATATCCACGACATCTCCCACTGCGCCCCTGCGACATCCGGGGTCAACCGTCTCTTCCAAACGGTAGACAATAACCAATCTACCGTTTTTCTTAATCTATAGCTTCTATGATTGCAAAATGTACTTTGCACTTGTTGAGAATTATAACAAATAACATTTCAAAATACAAGACGTTTTACTGTGAGCACAAAAGCTTCTTCTCACACCTGCCGTACTTACCTTCTAAAATGTATCCCTCTTCTTCATTGCCATTTTTAGCATAGCAATCATCATACACAAGATTATGACCACCAGAAAAATAATTATTCCAAATGCCAGAACACTGATTCCGGAACCCGCATTTTCCTTTTTGGCTGCCCCTGCGCTCTGATTTACTTTCTTTATCATATCACCGGTATACCGCTGCAGCGTTTTCTCCTCGCGGTCATATTGATACCAGGTGTTTTTGCCGGACGGTCCTTTCAAATAAAGAAGGAGATAGTTGTTATCTAAATCTCTCTCCATCGTATAGGCAGGAACCGTCACCCCATCCAATTCAATATTCGACTGGATATATCCTGCCGGAACTTCCTCCACGGAAGAAGGGTCAATTACCTCAAACTCATACGAATTTTTCAATGTAATTGTATCGTTTTTCTTTTCAACACCAAAGGCAATATCCGGTTGTTCCGCCTTTTCTTCCGGCTCTTCTTGCTTCTTTGGTTTCTTCGTCGCTTTTGGTTTCTTTGTAGCCTCCGGCGTAGGCTCGGGAGTCGGAGCCGGCGTATTCTCCGGTCTCACAACCTCATCCGGCGGCTGCCCCGGCGCGCCGTTCTGCTCCGGCACGCTGTTGCTATCTGCGGGCAGATTACCATCCTCAGAGTTCGCACTGCCGGACTTTTTCTTTACAACGGAAATAAGCAGCTGGTTACTCGATATCGAGAAGGCGGTTCCCTCCTCATCTGTTACCTTAATGTCACCGTCCACTGCCATCGTTGTATTCCCTTTTTTCTTTGCAATAAATTGCAGGGAAAATGTCTTCTTGTTGGAAGACTCTGTATTTCCCGTGGAGGACACTTTTAAGACACCGTCTCCTCCCGACACTTTTTTGCCACCTTTTACAAAGCGCAAAATATCAGCATCATATACGATTCTAAATTCTGCGTCCAGAAAGGTATCTGATGATGTCAACTGACAGACTACGGTAAATTCTGTTCCCTTTTTCACCTCAGTATCTGCTGTGCTGAACTGAATCCTGCCGCTTCCTGCCTGCGCTGTCTGTGAAAATGTGAGAATGGCAGTCACCATTCCCACAAACAACACACATAATTTTAAAATTTTACTCATAATTTCCCTCATTAACTTGGAATCGGACTAACGGTATCCGGCATATTCTCATAGACCGGTATCGAGAACACAATCGGCGTGGTGGAGACAGACTCCCCATATGCCGCCTTAGTCTTGAGCGCCTCCGAATACGCCGCCTCAACATTTGTCATGTATTGATGACCGTAACGGGAGTAAGAAGTGACATTGAACTTCTGCAGATACAGAGTGTTCTGCCCCTTGTTAATATAACTGCTTCCAATATAGGTTGCCCCGCCCACAATGGAACGATATTGATCTTTCCACGGACGAAGGTATGTCGTACCGCTGCTCGCCCACTTCAATCCATTGGCAACCGGATTAGAGCCGCTTGATGCTCCGATATTATAAAAATTATAAATTCCCGGATATGTACTATGTTTTCCTGTTACCGCAGAACTTGTTGTCGTCGCACTTGTCACAACTTCCTGCTTCACTCTCGATGCTAAATGATACGGACTGACTCCGGATTCCTTTGCCGCCTCAAGAAATGTGTTCGTATAACTTATTGTGCGGCTTTTACCTGTTGAAATATCGGAATAGGTAAAAGATTTTCCGCCAAACGGAGTCGTCTTCAAGATTGAATCCACGCCCGCTGAAGTCTGATACTGAGACTGATATTCCAACAGCTCAAATTGAAAAATCGTGCTCACTTTCAAAAAGTTTCTCGGATCCATATAGTAGCAGATAGCCTTTTTGGACGCGGCCACCCAGGAACTTCCGTCAAAGACAACCCATTTTCCCGTTGATGAATTGTAGGCACCCGCCTCCGTTGATTTCCACGCCGCCGATTTAGAATTGGAGATGAGATTTTCGCCGAGTTTGCTCTCTGCCGCAATAACATCACTCCATTTAAGTCCTGTCTTGTAAGCGCGAAACTGCCAGAATGGATACGTCTGATGAAGCGCCCGCAGGCTCACCTTGTAGTCCTCCGGGAACCCCTGCTCTGTCATGCTCGCTTCAAATTCCGCATCGCTCAGTGCCGTAATTGCCACGCTTTTGCTTGTTGCCTTCTTAACCAGTTTTACGTATTTGGAGTGAATATACCCTTTCTTGGTCGCTCCTTTATATGTAAAAGAAATCCGATACCACCGCGCTGACTTTTTTTTACACTTGGTATCCTTCAAAATGGTAACAGCCGCTCCTTTTTTTACTTTTACCTTCACGTTATCTGCCAGCAGATAAGAAGCACTTGTTCCCGCTTTTGTTCTAATTTTAATTTTTTTCGTTGTATTAAATATCTTTGCTGTTATATTCTTTGCTGTCATCTGTATGTATGTATTTTTTACATATCCATATCTGGTCTTGCCTTTTAACTTAAAGCGAATTCGAAACCATTTCTGACCGCTGACAGTCTTTTCTTTGACTACTTTTACCTTTTTATTCACTTTTAAGGTGACTTTTTTCTTGGAGATGACTTTTCTTGCTCCTGCTGCCGTCTTATACACCGGTACTTTGACAATTACCTTGGCTGCCACCAGAATCGGACTGTACACAGTCTCGGTCCGATACATCGTCTGCCCGTTGGATGATGCACTCGCTGACGGCGACGCCGCTGCACTTGTGCTATCTTTTACTATATACGCAGCATAAACATAACCGGTCACACTTGCCCCATCGACAGTTGCCGTAATTTTATACCATGAATTTCCGGATGAATCTTTTACCGTGTCCAAAATAGTAACTGCTGCCCCGTTTTCCAGAGTCCCCAGAGAATCTGCTGAAAGTTCTGCACTCTTTCGCACGTTCAGCCCACTATCCGCAGCCACTGTCCCCGTCTCATTTGCCGCTCGCGAGACATCCTGCATAAAAAATCCAAATCCCGCCAGTACCGCAATCATCAAACAAATCAATATCCCTGTCTTTTTCACGTTCATCTTATCCCTCCAGTTCTTCACTATCCCATTTTTCTGACAATCATAGTGATTCTCTCACTCGTCTCATCCGGCGTATGCTCCCACGTCCCATCCAGACATTCGACAACCTTAAAACCGTTGTCTTTCAAATGAGTGCGGATTTCCTCCAGCGAGTATGCCCTCTGACAGTGAAGTTCATCAAAACGCTCATAGAGAGCACTGCTCTCGCATTTTTGAAATATGGTCACGGCATATTCATTGATTCTCTCCGTCTCATCATAATAGTTGTCCCAGATACAGAGTGCCTCTTCGGTTTCTTCCACCCTGGCAGTATTTCCCATCACTTCCCGGAAGCAGTACTCTGTCTTTAAATCAAAAATAAAAAGTCCATCATTTACCAAATATTTTCTCACGTTTGCAAGCACTTTGTCAAGCGATGTTTCATCCGTGAGGTAATTCATGGAATCACATATGCTGAGCATCACTTCCACCGGTTCCGCCAAGGCAAGTTCGGTCATATCCTGATGAAGATACAAAATCTCATGACCACTTTCTTCCCTCTTCTGCCATGCGATTGCCAGCATGTCTTCCGCCATGTCCACACCAATCATTTGATACCCGGCTCCCGCAAGCAGTTCTGTCATTGTTCCGGTCCCGCAGCCGAGTTCGCAGATGGTTCCTTCCGGAACACCATTTTCACATAAATAATTTTGGATTTTATGAAACCACTGTTCATAGGGGATTTCCTGCATCAATTCATCGTAAATCCCCGCAAATTGTTCGTACATATTTATTTTATCTCAACCTCTTTTCCGAGAGAAAATGAGTACAGTACACACCGTATCACCGGCCGGTCCATCATCTGTTCCAACGCCTCCCGATACAGCTCCATCTGTGTCCGGTACCGGTTGATGAGAACTTCCTCTTCGCCTTTTTGAATGGAATCCGTCTTGTAATCCATGAGAACAATTCCCTCATCGGTCTCATAGAAGCCATCAATAATCCCCTGTACCAATACAGCATCCTCTTCTGTCCTGTCGTCAAACAGTTCACAGGCAGGTTTTTCAATCACAAACGGCTGTTCCCTGTGAAGTCTGCCCTGCTCATCTGCCTGTCGCATCTGCTTACCCAGCGCTGAGGAAAAAAATCTGTATAACCTTCCATAGCGGAGAACCGATTCCTCCTGCTGTCTCAATCTTCCTGTGTGAATCAGTTCCTGTACCGCTTCACGAATTTCTTCCTCGCTGTCTGTGCGCGAAAAATCAATCGTTGCCATCACTTGATGCCAGATGGTACCGTAAGCCGCGCCCCGGTTGGCAGAGTCTTCCTCTCCATCCTCTTTCATAAAGGCAGGAACCGGCTGCTCACATTCCTCCTCCTCGTGAGTCAGAATAGTAAAATCGCTAAATTCCTGTTCCTCCATTGATTTTATCTTGAGGTCGGAGACAGATACTTTGACCGGAAGCGGCTCTCCCTCCATCTCCGCTTCCATGGAAAGTTCTTCCAGTCTCTCATGTAATTCCTTATGATAAAGGACAGATGTGTCAAAATTGTTGAGAACATTTGTCGCAAATATTTCATCTTCTATATCGCGTGCAGCGGATTGAACCAGATGTTCCCGCCACACCGGAATAACCTGAAACAGCTCCGGTTCCGCCAGGGCAGCCGGCATTACCATATCAAGAAGAGAATTCATTTTTTTTCGCCCGAGATAATCTGTCGTTTTGGACGCAATTTCTTTGGCATTGCCAATCATAATCAGTTTTTCCTGTGCTCTGGTCATTGCCACATACAAAACACGAAGTTCCTCGCCCAAATCTGCCATGTCATTTCTGTGTTTTAAAACACTTTGATACAACGTCTGTTTTTTCGTTCTCGTCTCTCTGTCCTCAATTTGACAGGCAATTCCCTCATCCGGCAATATTGTGAGATAATCCCGCCCGCCTTTTCTTTTTATCTGCTTTCCCATATTGAGCAGAAAACAAACCGGGAACTCCAAGCCTTTGCTCTTGTGCATAGTCATAATCCGCACAGCGTCCTCATTTTCCCCTACGATATTGACCTCGCCTAAATCCTGCTTCTGCTCCTGAATCTGCTTGATATAATTCACAAAAGCGTGCAGACCATGATAGGTAGTACCGTCAAATTCCCTTGCCTGCTCCATCAGGTAGTCCATATTCGCTGCGCGCTGTACACCATCACGCATCATTTTAATCCAGTCATAAATACCTGTGATATCATAAATATCCTGAATCAATTCTACAACCGTAGCATAAGATGTCTTCTTTCTCAACCGTTCCAGCGTAACAAAGAAATTATTGATTTTCCCTTTCATTTCTTCCCGCTCGCACCCTAAGAGTGAATCATATAAATTTTTATCCCGAATCCCACTCCTTACCAATGCCAGCTCCTCTTCACTCCAGCCAAACATCGGACTGCACAGAACCCCCGCCAGAGCGAGGTCATCCCTCGGATTATCAATGACCTGCATCATCTGTGTCATAAGGCGTATTTCCCGCGTGTCAAAAAATCCTTGTGTGTGCTCCATAACAACCGGGATTCCCGCTTCTGTCAGCATGTCAAAGTAGGTCTGTCCTGCCGCTTTTGTGCTCCTTGCCAAAATCACAATATCTCCATAAGAAACCCGGCGAAGCGTGTCCCCATCCTGAATCATAAGCGGCTCATCCCCATTTACCATCTCCTGTATGATCTGAGCGGTCAGCCGACCTTCTGCCTCTAAATCCTTATTCCCCAGCACGACATAAGTATCAATTGTCTTTGCAATATTTTTCTCTGTCTCAGGGAACTCTCTTCCCACCCTCAGTTTCGCCGCCTCGTCATACTCCACACCGCCGATATCCCAGTGCATGACTCTCTCGAACACGCGGTTGCAGCCTTCCAATATCAATTCGCGGCTCCGGAAATTCTGGTGTAAATCAATGCGAATTCCCTCTGCATGATCCGCTTTTTCTGTAACATAACGCTGCAATTTTTCCGCAAAAAGTTCAGGACAGGCATTGCGGAACCGGTAAATGCTCTGTTTAACATCACCCACCATAAATATATTGGGATCTCTTCCCGGCAGACCTTGTCGGGATACACTGGACAAAATAGTGTCCTGAACCCGGTTGCTGTCCTGATACTCATCAATCATGATTTCTTCAAAAAAATCAGCGAGTTCCAGCGCCGCCTCAGATCGCGTGTACTCACCGCTCTCTTCTTTTTTCAGGAGGACAGAGATTGCAAGCTGCTCCAGATCATTAAAATCGACAAGGTTTCTCTCTCTTTTCTCTTCCGAAAAAGCCTCCATGAACTCCTCCGTCAATCGCAAGAGCGGCAGGACGATATCCCCCATCTTCTTTAAATCTTCCAGATTCTGCTCAGGACTCTGATAAAAGAAGTCTGTTTGGAGAGCTTTTAGGGCATCCTTACACGCATTTCGCCTGTTCTTTACCTGTTCTCTCTTTTCCGCATGAATCGTGTCATCTTTTTTGGAGGACATGTTGGAGAACTTCATGTTCCGCAATTCTTCCCGAACCTCTTCATAATTTTTCGCCTTTGCCAGTGCATTCACTTTTTCCTGCACTTCTGTAACATTGTCCACATACACATAGGGGCCATCCGGCTCCTCACAAATCTTCAGAAGCGTCGCCAGCTCATCTGCTATCCCTTCTATTTCATGCTTAAATTCATCCATAATCAAGGTGCAGACACCCGAATCACACCACTCTTCTTTTGTCTCCAAAGAAAAAAATGCGCGCATATGTTCCAGCCATTCCTGCGGAAAGGGCTCACTCATTGCGCAATTATAGATCTCCTTAATCATATTTTCCAGTTCTCTGTCGGAAACATTGAATGCATTTAATTCTGCCAGTCTGACAAAATCCTCTTTTCTCTCTGTATATTCTCTCTCCAGCAAATCACCCAGAACCTCGTTGCGAAGCAGCTCCAACTCACTCTCCGTCCCCTGGCGGTAGGACGGATCAAGTCCGATTCTGTGAAAATAGTTCTTCAAAATATATCCGCAAAAACTGTGTACGGTAGAAATATGTGCGGATGACAAAAGCGGTATTTGTCTCTGTAGATGCGTGTTATCCGGGTTTTCTTCCAGCGCTCTTTCAATTCTCTCCCGGAGCCGGTCCATCATCTGTGCCGCCGCAGCATTGGTAAATGTCACGACAACAAACCGGTCCACATCTACCGGCTTTTCTTTATCTGTCAGTCGCTGAAATATGCGCTCAATAAGAACCGCTGTCTTTCCTGAGCCGGCAGCCGCTGAAACGAGAATATTATTTCCTCTCTCTTCAATGATTCTCTTCTGTTTTTCCGTCCACTTGATCTCGCTCATGCAGCACCTCCCATACTTCCTCGTCTATCATCTTTTTGAATTCTCTCTCCCGGTTTTTGACGTATCTGTTTTCCATTCCGCAGAGTCCTTTCATACCACAGTTTTCACAGGCATTTTTATCTTCCAATCGATACGGTCTGGCTCCTATTTCTCCACCATATATTTGATTTCCAAACTCCCTCATCTTTTTATCAGCATGTGCCATCAATTCCTCAAATTGTTCCGAAGACAATACATGAGACTTCTTACTAAATTCTCCGTTTTTATCGGTTCTCACCGGAACAACTTTGGATGCAACACGCTGTTTTAACATTCCTCTCTCCGCAATCTCTTTGTCGAGTGTCTCCAAAATCTCCGGCTTTTCATTCACATATCCGCCACACCGGAATTCTTCCAATTCCCTGAGTTCTCTCTTGGTATTTGATTCCTCCTCCCAGGCAATCAGAGGCTCTTTGATCTGGTAATACAGCATCGCTGCCGGAATCGCCTTCCCCTTTTCCTGTTCCATTGTTACCCGCAAATATGTCAATAGCTGCAGTTGAAGTCCATAATAAATTCGGTCAAGTGCAATATCCAGATTGCTCTTTTTATAATCTACAATTTTAATAAGTGCCCCGTCCTCTGATTCACAAACATCAATACGGTCGATTACTCCCCGGAGAAGCATCTTTTTTTCATCATCCAGTGAAACATCACGAAAGAACGCCCTCTCACTGTCTCGTTGGACAAAAGCCCCCTCTTTCATCTGTCTCCATATTCCCCAGGCAGCCCTCCACACAATCCGCTTCACCCTGCTCACTACAAATTCTGAGCGCTGTGACTGAAAAAACAATTTCCCTTTATAATCCTCGACAGCAGCATCCACTGCGTTTTCCGCTGCTATCTTTACTTCCTCTTGAGTTAAATCATTCCAAGCTTTCCTTTGATCTTCGATTATGTGAGAAAAGTGCTCCATAGACTTGTGGAAAACATTGCCATAATCCATGTCCTCAATATCGAAATTTTCCCGTTCCCGCAGTCCCAGTCCATATCGGACAAAATATTTATACGGGCAGGCCACAAATGTTTCAAGGCTGGATACACTCCCGGACAATACATCTCCATATAACAGTGCTGCTGCCTCTTTCGATATCTTTGATTTTTCTTTTCCCTCTTCTCTGGCGGCAATCAGATTCTCAATAAATTCCGGCCTCTCTCTGCGGTAATACGCTGCCAATTCCCACCACAGCGCATCCTTCTGAAAACTTCGGTCAGCGAAATGTGACACAAAATAGGTCTTTCCCCTGTCAGTTCCCAGCACTTTCTCCAAAGACTCCTCCTTCTCATCTTCCACCCATTTTAATTCAGAAAACAGTCCTCGAATTTTGGAAATCAGATAGGATGGCCGCTTGCTGCTTCCGTCATCTCCCATCCTGGCACAGGTAAGATATAATTTATCCGATGGTTTCGTCAGGGTAAGATAAAGATAAAACTGTTCTGTCTCTGCCTGTTTCTCCGGAAGCGGCGCCAGTTCAATTCCCTGCGCGGCCAGTCTCCCCCTCTCACTCTCTGACAAAAGTCCCGCCGTTCCCTTCTTTTTGGGAATCCGGTCATCACTCACTCCCATGAAGAAGAGTACCTTAATATTTTTCAGACGGCTCCTCTCTACATCTCCCACCATGACCTGATTGGTCGTTGGCGGTACAAATCCTACTAATCCCTCGGAGATACCGGCACCAATCATCTCCTCAAATTCACGGAAAGTGACAACTTCATCCCCCAGAAGTTCGACCATCTCATTGAGAAGTTCCATCATTAGGCGGTATATGCTCTTGTATTCATGAGCAAAAATCATCTCCCCCATCTCTTCAAACTTCTCACTCTTCTCCATTACCCGCTCATACAGATGATTATCCACAATCAACTGATATAGAATCTCCCCGAATTTACGAACGGTTTTTTTGCCTTCTTTTAATGCTTCAAAAGCTCTCTGAATAGAGGCGACAAACTTCTCCCGGTATTCATTCACCGCCACCAGGTCGATTTGCTTCACCTCGTATTCCCATTCCTTCTGATATGTCTTATAGCCTCTTCTTCCACGAGCCATCACATAATTCTCAAGGATATCCGTCTCCTCAGTCGTCAGCGGAGAAAGACCACATCGAAGAAAACGGAACGTGCTCTCCCTGTCCATATTTTTCCTGACCATTGCCAAAAATGCCATCACATACTCCGCCATGGCATTGGCTCCGATACTTTTTTTGTAATCCATAAAATACCGGATTCCCATCCTCTTCATCTCGCGTGCCAATGAGCTCTCATAAGAGGCAAGGTCTCCCGTCACCACAGCAATTTCGCCATAATGATACCCCTCGTTTCTCACGAGTCTGGCAATCTCTCTCGCCACATACGCCGACTCCCCTGACTCCTTCTGGCACAGGCGAAGTTGAATATGTTCTGATTTTTCCTCCCACTTCTCGCAACGGTAAGAAAATATATTTTTTTCCAAAAAAGAAAGTTCCCCATTTTCTTTCAACCGATAAGGAATCTTTTCCTTGCCCCAGCCCGTCATAACCGGCTCATCAATTCCGACAGACACTGCTCTGGCAATGTCCGTCATCTTTTTTATCATCTCTTTACTCATGGAAAAAACAGAGGTTCTCTTCTCCGTCCGGTCTGTTGTGACGGTCACAATCATCCGCTCACTTACTCGCAGGAGTTCTCTCAGCAATTCATACTGTGTCGGTGTAAATCCTGTAAACCCATCCAGGCAAATGACACTATCCTGAAGCATCGGAATCGATGCGGCGACACTCGTCAACTGGGGTACCAGTTCCTCTGACATCATATACACATCGCCCATTTTTTCTTTCAAGGCGCGATAAATAAGACGGATATCCTGCAGCTTCCATGCCATAAGTGTTTCCCCCGGGAGCATCTCTTCCATTCGTTCAAAATCCTCATCCGAAATTGCATACTGCATGAGTTCGCACATGAAAGATTTGCACTCATCAAGAAACCCCGGCTTATACAGCCCCCGCCTGAAGTATTTTAGATTTTTTTTCTGCTCAGAAATCACTTTGCGCAGCAACATCATTTTTCCCGTGTCCTCAAGCACCGTCTTTCTTAGTGCCGGTACTTCTTCAAAAACACGATACGCAAGTCTGTGGAAACTCAGCACATCAACATTTAAAATCCCACTCTTTCCGCTTCTCTGTACCAACGTCTTCTGAGTCTCCAATGTAAACTGATCAGGCACAAGCACAAGATATTTTTTCTCTCTGTGTTCTGCTGCCTCCCTGCTAATCATATCGTATAAATATGTACTTTTTCCACTTCCGGAACCACCAAAAATAAATTGTAGCGACATCATTTCACTCCCTGCTGCATATAATAGATGTGTAAGGTTAACGATTCACAAGGAATCGTTTACAAATAAAGGAGGTTTCCCTCATGTCAAAGACAAAAATTGTAGTCATTCAAATGAAAGAATTAATTTATACGGCAATCTTCGCCGGCCTCGGCATCCTTCTTATTCTGCTGCTCGTCTTTATGTTTTTCCCGTCCCGGAGCAAAAACAATAAAGAGAATTCCAGTGCGCAGATGAATCCGTACAATCCCGGTGTTTATAACTCTGAAATTGTTCTCGGAGACAACACCCTGAATCTGGAAGTTGTCGTGGACTCTGACCAGATTAAATCTGTGTCCTTTGTCAATTTGGAAGAATCTGTAACCACCATGTATCCCCTGATTCAGCCCTCTCTGGCAACGATTGAAGAAGAACTGAAAAAGGGAACCGATATCGATAGTATTCCGATATCAGAAAAGAGCAAATATACGCAGACTCTTTTAATTGACGGCGTAAAAGCCGCCTTAGACAAGGCTCTCACGAATCCACTCTAACTCTTCTTTCCAAAGGGCATCACTCGCATCACTCGGCATGCGTAAATCCCCTCGCGGAGAGACAGCAACTGTTCCTACCTTCGGTCCATCCGGCAGACAGGACCGCTTGAACTGCTGCCTGAAAAAGCGATGATAAAACGTTGATAGCCACTTGAAAATTACATCTTTTTCATAAATACCGTCAAATACGTAAGAAGCAAGACGAAATATTTTCATCGGCGTAAAGCCAAAACGAAGCACATAATAGAGGAAAAAATCATGGAGTTCATACGGGCCCACTAAATCTTCCGTCTTCTGCGAAATTTCTCCCTCTTTCGGCGGAAGAAGTTCCGGACTGACCGGTGTGTCAAGGATATCGTAGAGAACTCTTTTTAGCGTGTCATTTTCCGATGTGTCCGCAAAATACTGAACAAGATAGCGAACCAAGGTCTTCGGTACCGAACAATTTACCCCATACATGGACATGTGGTCACCATTGTAGGTCGCCCAGCCAAGAGCCAGTTCTGACATATCACCGGTTCCGATTACCATGCCTCCTGTCTGGTTGGCAATATCCATGAGGAGTTGCGTCCGCTCTCTCGCCTGGCTATTTTCATAAGTAATATCATGAACCGATTCATTATGACCAAGATCTCTAAAATGAACCGTCACGGCTTCTTTGATGTTAATCTCCCTGAGATTCGTCCCCAGCTCTTCTGCCAAATGAACCGCATTCTCATAGGTTCTATTCGTTGTTCCAAAGCATGGCATTGTCACGCACTCAATACCTTTTTTGTCAATCCCCAGCAAATCAAATGCCCTCACAGTCACAAGCAGTGCAAGTGTTGAATCCAGACCACCCGACAGACCGATTACTGCGCTCCTGCACCCTGTATGTTTTAACCTTTTTGCCAGTCCGTTGGCTTGTATACTCAATATCTCATCGCATCGCTCTTCCCTGTGTGTCTTTGTCTCCGGTACAAATGGCGTACGGGAATAACGTCGTGTCAGTGTCGTTGCTGTCTCTGAATCCACTTCGAAAACAATCGTTTCGTATCCACAACCTTTTTCCGAAAGTCCCGAGCCCGACACCGCATTCGATTGTCTTCCGGTAAATGTTGTCATTCGCCGCCTCTCGCTTTTTAGTTTTTTCAAGTCAATCTCTGTAATCAAATCATGGGAATCAGCAAAAGACTTTGCTTCAGCCAGCACCGCTCCATTTTCTGCAATGAGATTGTGGCCGGCAAACACCATATCCTGTGTGGACTCTCCTTCTCCCGCATCCGCATACAGATAAGCAGACAACGTGCGCGCAGACTGATTTTTTACAAGTTCTCTCCGATAAACAGCCTTACCTGTCAATTCATCACTCGCTGACAGATTGGCAATGATAAGAGCCCCTTCCACCGCATGTTGCCCGGATGGCGGATTTGGCACCCAAAGATCCTCACATATTTCCACAGCAAAAGAAAAATCGGAACCGAGCGTGTATTCCTGAAAAAGAAACCGGTTTCCAATGGGTACATATCGAAACAATCCGGAGTCCATCTTTTCGTTTGGTCCATCCCAGCCGTCAAAATGTCTCCCCTCATAAAATTCCGCATACATCGGAATATGCTTTTTCGGGACAAACGCAAGAACCTCTCCCCCATTCACAACAGCAGCCACATTGTACAACCGTCCCTTGTACACAATAGGCAGCCCCACAAAGGAAACCAGATCCAATGCTGCCACTTCTTCTACATAATCCTCAAGAGCCCGGCTCGCTGACTCAATCAATGTATCCTGCAAAAACAAATCATTGCAGGGATAACCCGTCAGCGACAATTCCGGGAAAACAAGCAATTTCACACCCTGCTCGGATAACTGCACTGCTTTTTCTACCATTCGCTCTTTATTAAAACGGCAGTCTGCCACCTTTAATTCCGGTGACGAAACTGCAACCTTGACAAATCCGTCTCTCATCTTACATTCCTCCACACAAGGTACATTCTTTGTGTAATCCCTTTTTACTTCCAATACGAAAGGGCAGCGAATATCGCTGCCCTGATAATTCATAATATACCCAAAATGCCGGCTCCTGATTTTTGACTCCTAGCAGAAAGCTAGGTGGGCAACCGCATGTAACGTTCAGCCTTCCGTTGCTATAAACATAGATACCAAACTGGCAGTGACGGCCCGACATCCGATTACAAATATAGGAATCCCGTTTAAAGTATTGTAGGTTCAAAAATTCAAGAGTTATCGAACATCTCAGGATATATTATTTATTAACCTTATTATACCTAAAAACACAACAATTATCAAGATATTTTTTCAGAAGTTTCAGGAAAATTTATTATAAATTTTGTCCCCTCTTCTTCGCTACTTGTAACTGATATGGTTCCCCCATGACGCTGTACAATATTTTGTGCCACTACCAGACCAAGTCCGGACCCCTCGGCTCCACCATGATTGCTGGCACGATAGAATTTTTCGAATACACTTCCCCATTCTTCTTCCGGAATCACGCTCCCGAAATCCGTTACCGTCGTAATAATTCTCCCTTCCTCCCGCGCGATGTGAACATCAATTTGAGTGTCCGGAAAGGAGTACTTCACAGCATTTTGAAGCAATACGACTAATAGCTGGCGAACACGGTCATAGTCTCCCATAATCAGAGAGCACTCATCATCATAAGTAACGTTTCCCTTCAAATTTTTTTCTGCCATAAGAATACGCAGACTTCGCATTGCGTCTTGCGCCACAGCAATGACATTGAGTACTTCCAGTTCCAGTTGGTATTCCGGATTCTGCATACGCGACAAAATCAAAAGATCTGACACCAGGTGTTCCATGCTGCCACACTCTCTGCGAATTCTCCGGATATATTCATCCTTCTTCTCTTGTTCCACCACATAACCATCCGCCAGCGCATCTGCATACCCCTTGACCACCGCTATTGGTGTGCGCAGTTCATGAGATACATTGGAAAAAAAGTCTCTTCGATGCTGCTCTGTCATCTCATGATATTCTTCTGCCTCGACAAGTCTGTCCGATAATATATCCATACTCTCCGCCAGCTGCCCTAATTCATCTTTTCTTTCAATTTCCGTTTTCTGGGAATATCTCCCTGCTGCCATCATAAGTGCAGTCTCCTTGATGCGGATAATTGGGCGCACGAGCTGCCTTGAGAAAAAAATCGCCACCAAAAGAGCCGACAAAAGACCGAAGGCAATGCAGATTGTCATATATTTTTCATACTGGATCATCGTATTTTCCTGCATCTCCATTGGTCCGGAGGCTACAACCGCCCCCATGACATTCCCGTTTTTGTTCCGGATAGCCACTGCCATATGTAACATTGTCTCATGATAAATCTGATCATAATCACTGTAACTCTTTTTCTTGCCACTATATGCCGACTGCAGAATTTCTCTTGTCTCATCAGGAATGTCCACGGATGCAATATCCATATTCGTGTAATCCTCATCTAATGGTTCTTTGCAATCCGGATTTGTCACAATCCAAATGTCAATATTCTGCATACTGCTAAAGTCCTCTACTGCCTGCAGATAATCTACAAAGGAGTCCAGATTTCCTGCCTCAACAGCCTGACGTGTACGCTTCGCCACACCGGATGCCAAATCCCCCAGTTGCTGCTTATAGGCCCCTACAATATTCGTGCGGTTGAACCGGGTAAACATCAGACCAATCAGCACAGTAAACACCAAAAGAACCACACTAAAATAGACAAACACACGCCAAAAAATCTTTTTCATCTCTTAATATCCCTTTAGACATTTATTTCAAATTTATAGCCAAGTCCCCAAATCGTCTTAATCTCCCAATCCGGATGAGGAACTTTATCCAATTTTGCACGCAAACGCTTTATATGAGAATCCACCGTCCGGCTGTCCCCGAAATAATCCTGTCCCCACAAACTGTCCAGCAAATTGTCTCTGGTAAATACTTTACTTGGATTTCCAACGAGAATCCACATAGTCTCTACCTCTTTTTTGGTCATTGGCAGTTTTTCCGAACCAACATACACAGTGTAAGCCTCAATATTAATCGTAAGATCACCGACATTGAGAATCTTCTTTTCCTCTGTCACATCGCTCTTACCCATACGCCTGAGAACGGCACGAACTCTCGCCATAACTTCATCTCCACTGAACGGCTTCACAACATAATCATCCGCACCGATATCCAGTCCCATCACACGTTCATAGTCCTCCCCCTTCGCTGTCACAAGAATAATCGGCACGTTAGACTCCTCACGAATCTTCTCACAAACTTTATACCCGTCCATCCCCGGCATCATAACATCCAACAGAATCACGGCCGGCGTCGTTTTTCGGAACATCTCCAACGCCTGAAAGCCATCTTCTGCCACAACCGGCTCAAAGCCTTCTTTTGCTACATAAGTACTCAGAACTTCACGAATGTCCTGATTGTCATCTACAATAAGTATCCGTTGCATAAAAAAACCTCCCGTTCGCACTTGTATTTGCCATAAGTTTACTGTAGAATTGTGTCATAAGTTTATTATAACACAAAATCAGTCAAAAGGGAGTTTATTATGCATATCTGGAAACATTTTTCTACTATTACAAGACATCGCCATCAGGTAATTGCCCACTGCTGGAAAGCCGGGATTTTTTTTCAGGGACTTTTTCATGACTTGTCCAAATACAGCCCGACGGAATTTATTCCCGGCATCAAAAATTACACAGTCGGCATGAGCCCCAATGAGAAAGAGAGGAAGCTCTACGGCTATTCCCGCGCCTGGCTCCACCACCAGGGACGTAACAAGCATCACTTTGAATACTGGGTCGATTATAATACGGAATTAAATCGAAAAGAACCTGTGGAAATGCCGACAAAGTATTTCATTGAAATGTTCTGCGATCGCGTGGCAGCCAGTAAAATTTACTACGGAAAAGATTACACAGAAGAAAAGCCTTACGAATATTTTGACAAAGAGCGCAGCCGCAACTGGATTCATGCCGAGACCTCACGCAAACTCGAAGAACTTCTCATTATGCTGCGCGACAAGGGAGAAGACGAAACCTTTCGCTACATCAAGAATGTTGTTCGCGTAGAAGGAAAAAAAGACAAGGCGCACTGGAAATAATGAGATTTCCAACGCACCCTGTCTTTTAATAGTCATCGGATTCATTCTCTTCATCCTCCGGCTCCTCAACTACAATAGTACACGTTGCCGTCAGATTGCACGAAAGAAGCGTAGCCGTAATGGTAACAATTCCGGGAGATACTGCCGTTACAACTCCCCTCGAGTTGACCGTTGCCACATCTGTATCATCACTCTCAACCACCGGTTTTTCAGCAGATGAACTTGGCTTAATAATAGTTTCTAACCGCACATGCTCATCCGTCTCCAACCTAATGTTTTTTTTCGTAAATTTGATACCTACGGCATTTGGTGTCACTTTCACCTTGCATTTCAGCCTTTTCACTACTCGCATCCCCTTCTTTACCGTAACGCGAATCGTAGCTGCCCCCATTGCATTTGCCGTTATCAAAGCACGCTTGCCTTTCTTCGTTATCTCCCCTATTGATACAACTTCTTCATTACTCGACTTATATGTCGCCTTGTAACGCTTTTTCATGTTGTATAAGCGTAACTGAAAGCTGTCACCTACAGTCAGCTCCAGACGCTTCATATTCAAACGCGGCTTCTTACTTGCTGCCGACGCTGATATCGGAACAACGCCCACCAACACACACAAAGTAATAATAATCGCTAGACTACGCTGAATAATAACCTTACATTTCATAAGAGTTGTCCATTGATTTTCATT
>CAMVIN010000042.1 GCA_947167565.1 uncultured Clostridia bacterium
CACTGTATATTTTTGCGAAAGTTGATGTCTTGAGACCGGGGAGACGACACTGGAAATTTCATCGAGAATCTGTGACGAAGCAGCTCTCCATCGGTGTTCCGATGGCACTACAATTTGGCATAACGGCTTCGGGTACGATGGTAATGCAGACTGCTGTTAATAAATTTGGCTCTGTAGCAGTGACCGGTTTTACGGCGGCGAGCAAGGTGCAGAACTTGCTTACTCAGGGGATGATGGCGATTGGGCAGCCGGTTGCGTCCTTTGCCGGACAGAATTATGGGAAAAGAGATATTGCGAGGGTTCATCAGGGGACGAAAGATGCCATGAAAATCAGTGCGGTCTACTGTATTGTCGTTGGAGCGGTGGGGATTCCACTGCTTCCGTATCTTATGAAACTGTTCTTTGATTCCGGTGTAGATATTACGGGATACCTGCCATGGGCGCGGCCTTATTTTTATATGTGTGTGGCAACGTACATAACGCTGTGCATGATTTTTGTATATCGAAATGCTATGCAGGGGTGTGGTTTTGGATTTATTGCCATGTCGTTAGGTGTTATGGAACTGATTGCAAGACTCATTACAGCGGGCTTTTCTATTCACTTTCATTCCTATCTTTTAGCAGCGGCGGCGGATCCGGCTGCCTGGCTCTCAACAGGATTTTTTGCGTTCGGACTCTATCTTCATTTGCGAAAGAGAATGTTGAAGGAAAATGAGAGAAAGGAAAAAGGGACTTTGGCTTAGAAGCGAAAATCCCTTTTTCCTTTATTTTTTATCTGTTCAAGATAATCCAGAGCAATTTTTCGTGTTTTTTCATTAGGTACATTCTGTATTTCCTTAGCGATAAGTGCTTCGCCGATTTTCCGTGTTTCAGGAAGAGCATAGTCACAGAGATACTCTTGCAGTGTCATGAGCGCATTCGGATGACAGCAATTCTGGATTTGACCGATTTTACAGAGGGACATAAATCGGTCACCGGTTCTCCCAGCACGGTAACATGCTGTGCAGAACGACGGAATATAGCCGGATTCCATCAGCCAGCGGACAACTTCATCCAGAGTGCGCTGGTCGGATACGTCAAATTGTTCCGTATCGTGTGGGCGTTCATAAGGGGAGTAGCCGGCATATCCGCCAACTGAAGTCCTTGAACCGCCGGAAATCTGTGAAATGCCGAGAGGAAGCACCTTGTCTCTGCAGCTCTCATTTTCTCTGGTTGATATAATCATACCGGTATAGGGAACGGCAATTCTTATACAAGCAATGATTTTGGCAAAGGTGTCATCGTCAATACCGTTGTCAAATACACTCGGATCAATGTCAGAAGCTTTCTTGACTCTCGGAATACTGATGGTGTGTGGACCGACGCCATGAACAGCTTCTAAGTGTTCGGCGTGCATCAAAATTCCTGCAAATTCGTACTTATATCCTTCCAAACCAAAGAGCACACCGAGCCCAACGTCATCTATACCGCCCTCCATTGCGCGGTCCATTGCCTCTGTGTGATAGGCATAGTCGTGCTTTGGTCCTGCCGGATGAAGTTTTTCATAGCTCTCTTTGTGATATGTTTCCTGGAAGAGAATGTATGTGCCGATTTCGGCCTCTTTTAATTTTCGGAAATTCTCTACCGTAGTGGCGGCAATATTGACATTTACACGGCGGATAGCCCCATTTTTGTGCTTAATGGAATAAATTGTATGGATGGATTCTAATACATAATCTATGGGATTGTTGACCGGGTCTTCGCCACATTCAATGGCTAGACGCTTATGTCCCATATCCTGCAAGGCAATGACTTCTTCACGGATTTCGTTCTGTGTCAGCTTTTTGCGCGGTATTTCTTTGTTCTTTAAATGATACGGACAATACACACACTGATTGACACAGTAGTTAGACAGATATAGAGGGGCGAACATTACAATGCGGTCTCCGTAAAATGATTCTTTAATCTGTTTAGCCAATGCATATATTTTATCCGTAATTTCCGGATCCTCACAGGCAAGAAGTACACTTGCTTCTCGATGAGAGAGACCTGCACATTCAACACCGCGACCGGTTTTTTTCGGAGTTGCTTTCTTTAATATTTGTTCTATCAATTCATGATTGTTTTTGTTGTTCTCTGCATATTCTAAGGTCTCCAGAATCTCTTCGTGATTGATAAATTCCTCGGCCTTGAGAGATTTTATGTTATATAAATGTGTGTTCTTAGTACTCATAAATGCCTCCATGTAAAAGTTGTTTCTTCAATCAATTTAACACGGTTTCAAAGTGGTGTCAAGAATGGAAGAAAACTTGAATCATTAGGCATATCGTGGTATAATAAACAATTAAGATAAGTGGTTTGAGTATTAGAGGAGAGAATGATGACAAAGAAGATTGTGAGTGAAAAAAAATCGTTTGAGTTAAAGAATAAGTCTTATTTAGAAGATAGCGTAAGGTTTATTCACCAGTCATTGACGCAAATGGGGATTTCAAAGAAACTTGTGTTAAAAACAGAATTATTGTCAGAAGAAACGATTGTTCAGTTTGCCAGACATGCGACAGAGAATGCTGTACTATTTATCCAAATCAGACGTTTTTTGGGGGATGCAAGTGTTTCTATCCGTGTTTCCGGGGAGGCGTTTGATCCTTACGAAAGCACAATACCATCTGGGGAGTTGGAAGACGACGAAGAGAATGCGATTCGTTCCATTCTTTTTAGAGCACATGGGGAAAAATTTAAGTACAGTCACAAAAATCAAGTTAATCGGGCGAGGATATTGGTAGGACAATCGGAACGTACAAATTTGTATGCAACAATCGCTGCTCTTTTTCTTGGGCTGCTTGTTGGGGCGATTATGAAATTTATTCTTCCGGGAGAGTTTTCGGATATTCTTGGCAGTTATGTATTCAATCCTGTTAAAACTATGTTTATGAATGCGCTGAAAATAGTGATTGCGCCAGTAGTATTTTTTTCAATTGTCACATGTGTTTCTCAATTTAAGAATATAGCAGAACTTGGGAAGATTGGAATTAAAGTTATGGGAATGTACATAATGACCACGGTGATTGCAGTGCTTATTGGAATTACTTTTGTATTACTTATAAAGCCGGGAGAGTGGGGATTTGCTACAGCAGGAACTATTGCTGTGCAGCAGGTTTCTGTGGATACTAATGTGGATACATCCATACTGCATACAATTGTCAACATTGTACCATCAAATTTTGTTCAGCCGTTTTTGGAGTCTGACACGCTGCAGATTATTTTTCTTGCTGTAATCTGTGGAATAGCAGTAGGAATGATTGGAGAATATTCTGCAGTGTTGAAAGAGATTTTTGAGGCGTGCAATTCCTTGTTTTTGACAATTACAACGATGATTGCTAAACTAATACCGGTTGCTGTCTTTTGCTCTGTGATATTGATGATTGTAGAGATAGGCGGATCGTCTCTTTTGTCGGTGCTCAGTGCGGCAGTAACTCAGATATTTTCTGTTTTATGCATGATATGCGTGTATGGAATTTTAGTTTTACTTGTTGGCCGTTTGAATCCGTTGAAGTTCTTTAGTAAGAATAAAGAAGGGATGCTGACCAGTTTTTCTCTCTCATCAAGTTCAGCAGCTATGCCGACAAATATGAGAATATGTACAGATAAACTGGGGATTTCTTCTAAGGTAAGCAGTTTTTCCATTCCATTAGGAGCAACGGTCAATATGGATGGAACATGTATTTATTTGTCGGTTCTCAGCTTGTTTTTGGCAAGGGCGTATGGCGTGGAAGTGCCTATATCGGCTATGATTTCGCTGGGCATAACGATTATTCTTCTATCGCTGGGAGCTCCCGGGGTTCCGGGGAGTGCGTTTATTTGTCTTGGCGTTGTGCTTAAACAGATACATGTTCCGGTAGAAGCGGTTGGTCTTATCATGGCAGTCACTCCGATTCTTGATATGTTTGATACAATGTCTAATACGACTGGAGATATGACTACAGCTTTAATTGTGGCGAAGTCGGAGAAATTGCTTGATTTGAAAAAATATAATGAATAACAAAGGAAGTTGAGCATCAGATTATGTGGTATTTTACAAATCAAAAAAAAATAGTATCTGTTTTTATGATTGTGGCTTTAGTGATAATCAGTATATGCAGCGGTGGTGGGGCAGAATCCGTCCATGCTGCTAAAAAGTCAAAGGCTAGTCTCAAAAAACAGTATGAAAAGAAAAAGAAAGAAGCAAATTCTAATGCGAGCACGGCGAAGCAGCTCGCCAAGAAAATAAAGAAAATAAATGTAAAGATAGCTGCGGCGGCCGGGCAGATTGAGGTGGCAAATCAAGAGATTACTGAATTTGACAAGAAGATGGAGACTGAGCAGAAAAGTTTGGTTCTCTCAGAGGACGAACAGAAGTTAGAGCGGGAGTTTGTCTATGAATGTATTCAGATTTTATATGAATCAGGTGAATTTACGGATGATTTTTCGGCATTGAAGCAGTCTGAATCGTTTATGGATTATCTGAACCATAAGCAATATCGGGAAGAAATTCTTGCCTATGTCAAAGAGCGGATGGCGACATATGAGAAAATTGGAGATACGGTTCAGAAAAAAAAGGATGGAATCAAGGATTACGATAAATTAAAACTTGACAGGGAAGAAGAATTAATAGAACTGGAGAAAAAACAAGAAGAATTTGCTTCTCAGATTGCTGATTTATCGGAACTTGTGAAGATGGCAAAGAAAAAGGCAAAAAATGCTGCTGCTTTTGCGAAAGATTTGGAGAAAGAGGTCGCACTCATGGAAGAGCAGGAGCGCAAAGAACTGGCAAAGAACAGTTATGATGGAAGTTCGAGCAATGTGACAAATAGTGGAAATGGAACGAAGTACTACAATGTCGGGGCTTTCGAGTACACTTCATCAGAACTTACGCTTATGGCTTCAATTATCGAGGCGGAGGCAGGAAGCACTTCTTACCCCAATATGATTGCGGTGGGAAGTGTGATTATGAATCGTGTGGCAAGTTCAAAATTTCCCAACACGATTGAGGGAGTTGTCTATGCTTCCGGTCAGTTTGAACCGGTGCGAACAGGACGGCTCGCGGCCATCATGGCGAGAGGTCCCGCAAAGAATTGTATGAAAGCGGCAAAAGATGTGTTAAATGGCAAACGCAATGTTCGCAACTTTTATTTTAAAGCAGCCTGGTATGCAAAGCAGCATGGGATTAAGGGAGTGCAAATTGGAGATAATGTATTTCACTGATGAAAGGAATTGGTGCTTTTTATGGGGTTTGTAAAGACAAATGACAATTGTATCGGATGTAATCGTTGTATAGGAGTGTGCAGTGCTGTTGGTGCTAATGTGGCAACTGTCGGTAAAGACGGTTCAAATGTGATTGAGGTACATTCGGAAAAATGTATTGCCTGCGGAGCTTGTCTGGATGTCTGTGTACATGGGGCACGCGAGTACGAGGATGATACAATAAGATTTTTTGAAGATTTGAAGAGAGGGGAAAAGATTTCGCTTCTTCTTGCGCCTGCCTTTAAGGCGAATTATCCTGATGAATATGAGCGGGTGCTGGGGCAATTGAAAACACTCGGTGTAAATCGTATTATCAGTGTTTCCTTTGGAGCAGATATTACGACATGGGGGTATATTAAGTACATATCAGAAAATGATTATATGGGAAGTATTTCACAGCCTTGTCCGGCAGTGGTTGGATATATTGAGCGCTACCTGCCTGAATTACTTCCTAAGCTGAATCCTGTGCAGAGTCCAATGATGTGCGGGGCTATATATGCAAAGAAATACATGAAAGTGTCGGATAAATTGGCATTTATCAGTCCATGTATAGCAAAGAAAGCAGAGATTGAAGATCCTAATAATAAAGGGTATGTCTCATATAATGTGACATTTAAGCATTTGATGGAGTATTTGAGAGAGAATCCTGTCAAAGGTCAGTTGGCAGAAGATGAAATCGAGTATGGACTCGGCTCCATATATCCGATGCCGGGCGGCTTGAAAGAGAATGTTTACTGGTTATGTGGAGAAGATGTATTTATTCGTCAGATGGAGGGAGAAGGACATCTCTATGATTATCTGGAACGTAATAAGGAGCAGATAAAGTCAGGTAAATATCCATATCTCTTTATAGATGCTTTGAATTGTGCAAATGGCTGTCTTTATGGAACCGGAACAGAGTCAAGAGAAAATATGAGAGAAGATGTATTTGTTGCGATTCAGAAAATCAGAGCAAATTCTAAAAATAATATAAAAAATTCAGCATGGAGTCGTAAGGGGACAACGCAGAAGCGTTTGGCGGCGTTGAACAAACAATTTTCGAATCTTGACTTAAATGATTTTTTGAGAAAATATACGGACAGGAGTAAAGATTGCCGTTATGAAAAACCGAATTCGGCGCAACTTGATAAAATTTTCAATAACATGTTGAAGACAACGGAGAGTAAACGTCACATTGATTGTGGTGCATGCGGATATTCCGGTTGCCATGCTATGGCAGAGGCAATCCACAACGGATTTAATAGAATTGAAAATTGTGTTTTTTATATGCGCGATGTTGCGGATGCGGAAAAGAGAAATAGTGAAGACCTTATGAATGAAGTAAACCGGACGCATGAGGAGTCCGGGAAGCGTCGAAAACACCTATCGGAACAAATTGGACGAAATTTCCAAAAACTGGGTGATGCTATTGGGGATTTAAAGAATATTAATCAGATTAATGCTGTGGAGACAGAAGAGATATCAAGTTCAATGAATGAATTGGATGAATTTGTTTCGGAACTCAAAGATGCCATGGCAGTGATTGAAGATTCTTTAGACAATCTGGAGAAAAACAATGAACAAGTGATTAGCATTTCGGGCCAGACCAATCTTTTGGCATTAAACGCTTCCATCGAAGCGGCAAGAGCGGGAGATGCAGGAAAAGGATTTGCTGTTGTTGCGGATGAGATTAAATTGCTTGCCGGGGATTCAAAGATGGCTGCCGATGACAGTAATAAAAACAATACAGATATACACAAGGCAGTTGAGATGATTATTTCAGAATCGGAAAAGATTGCGGAAATTGTGACAGATGTGAATGGGAGAACTCAAAAACTCGTTTCATCGACAAGAGAGTCGATGAACTCAGTCGATGTGATTCAATCAGTTTCCAATGAGTCGGAAACCTCTCTGGGAGAAATGCTGAAGTAAAGTTTTTAATGTAGGAGTTTAGGATTAGGATGAAAAAGAGATTTATATTTGTGCTATTAGCAATTCTTGTGATTGCCGGAAACTGTGTAGTGAGTGGTAACGCCGAAACGGATAAAGGAGCAGAACAAGGCACAGAATATCAAGGAGGCGGAGCGGCTGTTACAGAAAGGGCAGGAGAGATGGGATATTCCGTTAAGCTTTATGACGGAACCAATGGTCTTCCTACGTCTGATGCCAATGCCATTCTCTCTGCAAGCGATGGATTCATTTGGATCGGAAGTTATGGCGGACTGATCCGCTATGATGGAGTTACGTTTGAAAGGCAGACAAGTCCCAGTGAGATTACGAATGTCAATACACTCTTTGAGGATAGCAGAGGGTATCTTTGGGCGGGGACAAATGATAATGGCGTAGTTGCTGTGAATCGGGAAAAAGTATGGCATTATGATTATAGAGATGGAATGGATACTTCAAGCATTAAGGCAATATCCGAGGATTCATCAGGAAATGTAATTATAGGGACTACTCAAGGAATTTATTATGTGGACGTTGATATGAAGCTTCATAAACTGGATGATCCGCTTCTTAATGGGGAGTATATTTTGCGGATGACGGTTGATTCGAATGGGGCAATATATGGAAATACGAGAAATGGGTTTATCTTTTGTATCAGAAACCTGAAAGTTGAGACTTGTCTGAATGGAAATGAGCTTGGAATCGGTTCAGTTATGACAATTTTCCCGGATAATCAGACACCGGGAATGATTTATGTCGGTACAGATAAAAGTACTGTCTGCTATGGAAATCTCTCAGATAATTTGAAAGATTTAAAACAGATTGACATTGTAGATTCCGGTGAGGAGAACTCAGAGAAGACAATTAACTGGATTTCTTATGAGAGTGGGAAAATCTGGGTGGTTCGTGATGACATGGTTGGGTGGCTGGATGAAAAGATGGCCTTTCACGCGCTTCATAATCTCCCATTGGACAGTGCCATTGGCTCTGTTACAGAGGATTATGAAGGGAATCTCTGGTTTACATCAACACGTCAGGGAATTATGAAAATTGTTGCCAATAAATTTTCTAATATTACGGAACATAATGCGCTTAGTTCAGAAGTTGTCAATGCTACCTGTCTACATGACGGGAAACTCTATATTGGTACCGACACAGGGTTGCAGATTATTGATGAAAACAATGTGGTGATTCATGAAAAAATTGCAGATTTAATTGGCGAAGCCCGCATCCGCTGTATTATGGAGGACAGCGAAAAAAATCTTTGGATTTCTACTTACACGAATGATAAGGGGCTGATTTGTCTGACACCGGAGGGAGAACTAATCAGTTATACAGAGAAAAATGGACTTATAAACAATCAAATCAGGGCAACAGCAAGTGCTTCGGATGGCTCGATTCTGGTAGCAACGAATGGTGGTCTCGTTGTAATCAAAGATGGGAAAATCAAACGGACAGTTGGGGCTGATTCAGGAATTAACAACACCGTGGTATTGACGGTGGCAGAAGAAAAGGGAAAATATTATCTTGGAACAGATGGCGATGGAATTTATGTTGTAGATGGGAATAACGTTACTCATATAGGACGTGAGGATGGGCTGACCAGTGATGTGATCCTTCGCATAAAAGAAGATGATAAGCGCGGTGTATACTGGATTATTACATCGAATTCAGTGGAGTATATGAAAGATGGGAAAATTACTTCAGTAGAAGGATTCCCATATACCAACAATTACGATATATATTTTGATGATGGGGACAATGCATGGGTGCTTGCCTCAAATGGTTTTTATGTTGTCAAGGCGCAGGATATGATTGATAAGAAACAGTTTGAGTATCTGTTTTATGACTATACCAGTGGGTTGCCAAGTATGGCGACAGTGAACGGATATAGCGATAAGGACGAAAATGGTACGTTGTATGTGGCTGGCAGAAGTGGTGTGTTCACAGTCAACATCAATAACTATTTTGAGCAGACACATCCAATTAAACTGTGTGTTCCTTATGTGGAGGCAAATGGAAAACGTTATTATCCGAACGAAAATAATACCATTGAGCTTCCGGCTTCGGCAGGAGCCGTTACAATCTATGGATATGCGATTACCTATTCGATGCAGAATCCTAAGATTCGGTACAGTCTTGACGGTGTAGACAGAGAGGGAAAATATGTATTTAAGCAGGATATGCGTCCGGTTTCTTACACGAATCTGCGGGGCGGAAGATACACGTGGAGTATGTCAGTGGCAAATACATCGACAGGGGATATCCAGCAGACGCAAAAACTTACAATTATTAAAGAACGGGCGCTGTATGAGGTCTGGTGGTTTATTCTCTTATGCGTGCTTGTTATTATTGCTGTTTCGGCAGTATGTGTCAAAATGTACATTAAGAGAAAATTTCAAAAACTCTTAAAGAAGCAGGAGGAAGATAAGCGTCTTGTTCGAGAGATGGTGGAGGCATTTGCGAAAACGATCGATATGAAAGATGAGTATACCAATGGCCATTCTTCCCGGGTGGCAAAATATACGGTGATGCTCGCCAAAGAGCTGGGTTATGATGATGAGACTGTGGAGAAGTATTATAATATTGCTCTGTTGCATGACATTGGGAAAATCGGAATACCGGGAGAAGTTCTGAATAAACAAGGCAAATTAACAGATAGAGAATTTAAGATTATTAAATCTCACTCGGCACTCGGCTATAATGCGCTTAAGAACATCAGTATTATGCCGGAACTGGCAATCGGTGCGGGGGCGCATCATGAGCGTCCGGACGGAAAGGGATACCCGAAGGGGCTCAAAGGAGATGAAATTCGGCGTGTAGCCTAGATTATTGCGGTGGCAGATACATTTGATGCTATGTACTCGGATCGTCCATACCGTAAGAGAATGAATTTTGATAAAGTGGTATCTATCATCAAAGAAGTATCGGGAACCCAGCTCACAGAAGATGTGGTGGAGGCATTTCTTCGACTGGTGGAAAAGGGAGAATTCAAGGCACCTGATGATGATGGAGGTGGAAGTATGGAGAGTATCGACAATATTCATAAGAAATATGAAGATGAGACGTGAGAAATGAGTGATTTAGTAAAGTTGAGTATAAATGTTCCGTCCGGAGAAAATCCGTTGGTGGAATATGGGCGCCATTTCAATGTGCAGGGAGAAATGGAACACGTAATACCGATTCCGGAGGATGGAATTCTGACAATCCGTCTTTTGGACAGTGATGGCACTGTTGTGCGCTATGTAAGACAGAATAAAAAGAATAACTCCAATGTCTATCTCAATCATCCGGATTTTACTGCATATCCGGAGGAGATGGATCCCGGACGAAAAGGGGTTTTGGCGTTTGGGTTTCCTGAGTTAATGGTGAAAGACATGGAACATCCCATGGATTCTTTGAGAGATGCGACTATTAAGTGCTGGTATTCAGATAAGGAATACAAAGCGGTTATTGTCAGTGCTACCGGCGTGGAGCAGGGAAGTATTTTTGAGGACGGAATCGGTTATCTGGATGATAAGGGTGAGCCATATCAAGTTCTTGGTATGGGAGATTACACGATAGAGGCAGAATTTACGGATGCAAAAGGTATTGTACTGGCGAGGACAGAAAAAAGGATACGGATCGGGGAGCAGGTGTCTCAGGCGATTGTGCGCTTTAATCCGAGAAAACACAGGGAGAGGATGATGGATTGGTGTCAGAAAATGAATTTTGCAATCAGTAATGATACATTGCCGGGATATCTGGAGACTTATAAAGGAACATGGCTGTATCATATGGGCCTTCTGACGATGTATAGAGCTTGTGATATTGCGCTTTATCGAAAGGCAAAGGTCCACATGTTTGTCTATTTGGTTGATCCGACAAGCACCTCTTATGAAACCGAACTTGCCTATCTGCAGACTCAGCGGGTGGTCGGGAATCCGGAGCGGTTTACTGCGTATCACTATGACATTGGAGAGGCATTGATCGGAGAAGGCAGAAACTATAAACAGCGGGGGAAAATCGTGGAATTTCCGAAGGATAAATATCTTGCCATCTGCCGTGTCGATCTGGTTAATGAAAAGGCAAAAGAAAATTGTTTTGATCTTGGTGAAGAATCGGTTGAGAGAATGTTTACTGATTTATCCCAGGTAACTCTTCCGGTTGGAGCAACCTTTGCCGTAACCGGTGTTGTGAAACCATGGCAGCTTATGCCGGAGTCCTTTGAATTGCGCAGGGATAACACTTACAAGATAAAGGACAGCGTGTGTGAAGTGCATTATGAGTTTGATGATGGTCAAAATATACAGAAGGAGACACGAACCCTTTTGATGGAACGGATGGATAAAGGGCTGTCGATCGGGAGTTCCGTATATGAGTTTTATAATATTTTTTCTGTGAAACCATCATGGAAGGGACGAACAGTTACAATCCGGGTAACTGCTTGTGATAAGAATGGAGAGAACAATTGTACTTTTTCAGAACGCACCAGTTTATTAAGGCTGTATGTATCTAAAGAAGAAAGGCTGTATTATTGATAAAAACCTAAATATTTGATATAATGTTGTCGGAAAATTTTAGTTGATGGAGAGAGGGAAACAAATTGGAAAAAGCGGAGGGAAAAAAATTCATAGTATCAAAACGCACTGTGATACTTGTTACAAGTATCATGAATTTATGTGTTCTTGCAGTCAGCGTAATTCTGGGTACGATGTCTTATCGTAAATACCAGGAACAATCCTATGTACATTCGAGTAAGTTGAATACGGTAAGTTCGGTTAGTAAGATTAACTATGCGATTGGTTTTGAAAAGCCGTTGGATAAGTTTTATGGGCTTTCAGAACTTTTGGAAGAGGTCTGCTCATTCTCAGATGAAATTGATGGAATTGAAGTATTGGATCAAAACCAAAACGTAGTGGAAAAAGTTGGTGATTTTCCGGAAGAAGTCAGACAGTCCGGAGTTAAAGAAGAGTATTTGACCGGGGATGGTGGACTCTATGTTTTTGTTGATGTGGATACCGGACAATTGATTTTGTATTTGAATGATGCTACAATCAGAACAAAAGTTAAAGAGTATTTAAGTGATATGATTAAACTGGCGTTCGTTGTATTGGCAGGAATTCTTTTGGCAGTGTGTATTCTGGTAAATTTGAAATCACGAAAAGGTATTTCGGTACGGAGAATGAAGATTAGCTGTCTTGTTCTGATGGTGGCCGGACAGATGGTTTTCGGTGCTCTGTCGACTATTTATGTAGATCGGACATATATGCAATCATTGGATAATATTGCTAAGGTGGCGTCTAAAGTTCTGCAGAGTGATCTCAACACAGTGATTGATAAGGGGGTTTCTTATGAGGAAATTGAGGGGATAGATGATTATTTGGAACATTTTTCTTCAGATGTTCCTGAATTTCAGAAGATTACAATAGATACTAAAATGGATGAATCTGACAGTGCCTACCACAATGCTCTGGATATCCATGGGATGACACCGGGAAGTATTATCTGTTCCTGTTATCCTGATACGAAGAAGATCAAAAATAATCGATTAAATAATATTATTGATGTTCTGATTCTCGTGTTTGTTGCAATTTTTATCAGTATAGAGGGAATTAGCTTTTTTTCTAAGCATATAGTTGGGCGAAAAGGGCGTTCACAAGATGAACTGTATTTGCCGGGATTCCGGTTGTTTGTATTTATTTATGGTATTGCCTTTTCTTTAGACTGTGGCTTTATTTCTGTGCTGAGCAATAAGTTGTTCTGGGCAATGAATTTGTCACCTTCTCTTTCTTTTATGAGTGGTATGCCTAATACTATGTATTCAGCAGCGGTTCTGATTGGGCTGTTTGTGTGCAGTTTTTTTATTTCGCACTTTGGAATGAGAAAAACAATGATGATAGGAGTAATCGCAGGCGTGATAGGTTACATTTTGTGTGCGGTTGCAGTAAACCTGACCTTTTTAATTTGTGCCAGATTTGTTTTTGGCTTTTGCGATGGTCTTGTGGTCAATGCGGTTCGATTATTTGCATCGTCACAAGAGGATAAAAAAATGCACAGTCGTATTTTGGTGGAATATTTGGCGGCGATTAATTTGGGTATATGCTGTGGAGTTGTAATTGGTGGCTTAATTGCAGACGTGACATCTTATGCAGTAGTTTTTGGGTTTGGCGCTGTTTTGGGAGTGATAAGTATCTTTCTTGTCAGATTTTCCGGGGTGCCGAGCCGTGGTGGAGAGAGCAGATTGTTTTTTATTGCTGCAATCAAAGAGCTGAGAATCAGACGCGTTTTTGTTTTCATGCTATTTGTGGTGATTCCTATTTATATTTCAACTTTGTTCGTAGGGTACACATTCCCATTGTTTGGAGATGAATTGGGACTATCGAATGCATTTGTATCTGGAGCTTTGATGATTAATTACCTGATAATTGCGTATTTAACGGATCCAATTTCCGATTGGATTTTAAACCGTATCAAGCCTCGATTGGCAGTGATATGTTATATGATTTTGCAAGCTTTAAGCATTGGACTATTTGTTGTTACGGCAAGTTTAGTTGCGGCATTGATTGTTTTGGTTTTAACAAGTCTTTGGGACTGCTTTGGCATGGTGGTTATTGATTCCGGGCTGGATGACGTGGAAGGCTCAAAGCGGGAAAACACAACTTTATTGCAGATGATTTTTGGAAAAGCGGCTCTTTCGGCCGGTCCTATGATGGTTACAGCGAGGTTGTCTGCCGGTTCGGCAGCAGCAACTGGTGTAATAGTAGTTTTCCTGTTGGTGGGGGTGACAATTTATAGTTTTTATGAATATGGGTTTTTATTACATAAAAAGAGGGGGAATTTAAGGTGAAAAAGAGAAGAGTGGGCGCTGCAAGAAGATACTTGTTTGGAGTTTTATTGGTTGTGTCAATGGTTCTGCAGATTTTTCAAACTGGGATTCCGGCTCGAACGGAGAAAAAAATAATTGAAGTCAAGGCACAAAATACGGTGGAAAAAGTGCGAATTGGCTATATACAGACGATGGAGTACGGATTTTTTGCGGAGTTTCTTTTGAAACTTGCAGAGCAAATGGAAAAAGAAGGAAGCATAGCGGAAGGTTTTTCTAATAAATATAGCAATATAAATTACGAAGCGAAAATTGAAGAGGGGGATACGAAGAAATTGTGGGAGGATATTTGCGCAAATAATGTAGAAGGAGCGCGATATCAGTTTGTGAAAGAGGCTTTTTTTGATATGAATTTGATGAAAGAGGATCAATATGAAACGATGGCTAACCGGGATGATGTGGATTTAATGTTTGCTATGGGAACCCATCCGGGAGTATATATGAAAGAACATGAGAAAAAAAATAATTATATGGTGATAATGGCAGCGGATCCTGTTGCCTCAGGTATTGTTAAGAGTAAAACAGAGCGGTTCACGGATAATTCTTATGCAGAGATTGATGATAATGGATACAGGCGTCAGATTCGGGCGGGGATAAAGTTTTTGCATTTTAAGAAACTTGGAATTGTTTATGAGGATTCTGAAGATGGCAGATTGTACGCCGCATTGGATATTGTGGAGGAAGAAAGTGAGAAGCTGGGTTTTGAAGTGTTGACGGAAGTGATTCCGCCTATGTCCACAAAAGATAAGGGAAAGAAATTTTATAAGGATTTAAAGAAAGCGTATCGAAATTTGATTGATCGTGGAATGGATACTCTCTATATCACGGCATCCGGAATGGATTACAATCAGAAACTGAGGGAGGTACTCTCAGATTCTATTTTGCCGAATAAAATCAAGACTTTGGGACAGGATGATAAATGGAGCACTGTTTGGGATTTCTCAATCAGATACAGAACAAGAAGCGATACATACGATGGAGCAGTTGGACAGATATACTAAAGAGGGGGTGCCTTTTTCACAACTGGATCAAGTTTGTGAATGTACACCTAAGATTTATATGAATTTAACAACGGCTCAGGCGATTGATTTTCATCTTTCTTTTCAGGATTTATTGCTAGTTGATGGTATTTATAAGTAAGAGCGGAGAGAGGCAGAGAAATAATCGGATATAGGGATTGTTAACTGGTTAGGAGGAAAGTTACATGAACAAGAAGGAAAGCACAGTTTTGGAACAAATTCAGGGGGCGATGAATCGGTTCCCCGAACGTATAGCAATGGTCTATCAGGATGTCCGGTTTACTTATCGTGAATTGGATAGGCTGACAGGAAAAATTGCGTGGTTCTTAAGAAAAATGGGTGTGAAGAAAGGCGATTTTGTGGCTGTTTTGCTTCCCCGTGACGAATGGATGATACCGTCAGCTATCGGGATACTGCGCACGGGAGCAGCCTATCAGCCGTTATCCGATACTTATCCAAGGGAACGTATGAATTATATGCTTCAGGATGCTCAACCGAAAGTGATTGTGACACAAAAAAAATATGAGCCGTTATTGGACGGAGTAAGTATAAAGCGGCTTTATACGGAGGATATTTTGGAACTTCCGGATGCGCCCGAAAATATATGGGAAACAGTAGAAAAGCGAGATCTTTTTGTCCTTTTATATACATCCGGTTCGACTGGAGCGCCGAAGGGAGTCATGGTTGATCACGGTAATCTGATGTCTTTTGGCAAATGGTATATGGATTACTATAATGTGGATGAAAACTGCCGTATGGGTCATTATACGAGTTTTGTTTTTGATGTGCATATGGCAGATTTATACTTTCCGCTGACGGCCGGTGCCAGTGTTTACGTGATTCCGGAAGAAATACGCACGGATCTTGTGGCACTGGGCGATTTTTTGGATTATCATAAAATCACACATATTTCTATGACAACACAAGTAGGAAGACTTTTTACTATGACCGGAGCAGGAAAATATTTGAAACATTTGACAGTAGTGGGGGAAGCATTGGTCTCTGTAACGCCTCCCACGCACTATCAATTTCACAATGCCTATGGTCCGACAGAATGTACAATCTATATAACGGTTTATCCGGTAGATAAGCCGTTTGAAAATGTGCCTATTGGCAAGAATCTTTTGGATGTGCGCACTTATGTAGTTGATGAAAATGGAAATTTATGTAAAGAAGGAGAAATCGGTGAACTATGTGCGGCCGGAGGCCATACGACACAGGGTTATTGGCATCGGCCGGAGTTGACAGAAAAGGTTTTTACAAAGAATCCTTTTTCTGATGAGGAAGAATTTCGTGTTTTATACCATACCGGTGATCTCGTAAAAATTGATGAAAATGGGGATTATCTGTATTATGGCAGGCGGGACAGACAGGTAAAAATCCGGGGGTTCCGTATGGAACTGGGCGAAGTGGAGGCAGTGATTAATCGTTATCCTCAAATACAGGACACCGTTGTGGATGTTGTGAAGGAAGGGGATGAGTTGAGTCTTTGTGCATATTATCTCGCAGAACAAAAATTGGATGAAACAGATATCCGTCGTTTTGTCGGGGAAAATCTTCCGGAGTATATGGTTCCTTCTGACTTTATGTATCTTACAACCTTTCCTTTGAATGCGAATGGAAAGGTTGACCGTAAACAATTGCCAAGGCCGAAACGGACAGACAGACAACAGAACTACGAAGAGCCGGTTGGAGAGATAGAAAAAGAAGTGGCAGATATTTTTGCCAAGATTTTTGCGCTGGAAAAAGCAGGGAAAAAGGATGATTTTATTTGTTTAGGGGGTCACTCTCTTCTGGCTGCAAAATTGGCTTTTGCGGTACAACAGCGGCTTCAGTGTCCTGTTGCAATTAAAGATATTTTGATGCATCCTACGGTAGAAGAACTTGCTCTTTGTATAGAAGCAAAGCGTCAGGACGGTCTAAGTGATTCAGTGGATGCGGATTATGCGGAGAACAAGTATCGTTTGTCTGATGAAGATGCTCTGTCATTTGAGAGAGAGGGAATTTGTCCGGTAACAGTAGCTCAAAAAAGGATGTATGTTGCAGAGAAAATGTTAGGAGAAGGCGATTTTACATATCATTTGATGGCAGTTGTGCGCTATCAGGGGAAATTAAGAAAAAATCGGGTAATAAAAGTTTTGGAAGAAATGTTCAGGCTTCATGATAGTCTGCGTACAAATTTTATGATGGTAGATGGGAAATTAATTCAAAAAATTATATTTCCTCACGATGAATGGGTTCGTCATGCTGTCCGGTCAAGTCAGAGCGTGCAGATTATGAATGATAATTCCTTTAATCAGATAGAACTTGAAAAGGCACCGCTTTTTCGATGGGAATTAGTGGAAAAAAATGATGAAACAGAAATTGTATTTGTCTGGCATCACAGTATAAGTGATGGTAGAAGTATGATGCTTTTTTGTGAAGATTTTATTCGGATTTTATCAGGAGAAAGAGTGCACAGACCGGCGATTCAAATGAAGGAACTGGCTGCATGGGAGAAAAAAAATAAAAATTCAGTATATATGCAGAGGTTGTTTGTGGAGTCAAAAAAACATTTGGAAAAAGCTAATATGAAATCATGGCTTGTAACAGATCATGCTTTTCGGACAGAGGAAAGGCGTAAGGGACAGCATCATTTGGTGCTTATTCCGAAGGAAAAATCTGATCGGATTAAGCTTTTCTGCCAGGAGCGAAAGGTGACAGAATACATGTTTTATTTGGCTGCCTTCGCAGCTC